>JAGKUT010000155.1 GCA_021152765.1 Actinomycetes bacterium | reverse complement strand
GAAGAAGAATATAACCATACATTAGGAAAAATTGACTCCATTGTCAAAATATTAAAAGAAAAAAGAAATAATGAAATAGAACAATTAAAAAATAAACTTGAAGAGTTACAACAATCGAAACAAAAAGATATATCAGAATTTCAAGAAAACTATGAAAGAAGATTATCAGAAAGAAAACAACAATTAGAAGAAGAATTCAACAAAGAACTTGAAAGAAAAACTTCTATGATAGAAATTAATTGCAAAAGAGAAACAAGAAAAGCAAAAGAAGAATTAGAAAAACAAAAACAAGTTCTTGAAGAATATAAGAAACAAAAAGATTTAGAATTAGATAGACAAAGAAGAGTATTAATAAATCAATTAAAAGATATAAAAGAAAAACAACAACAAGTTATAGTTAAATTATTATGCTCAGCAGATAATATATCATTAGAAACAATAAAACGTCATCTTGAAAATGAAAATATTCCAACTGAATGTTTAGAGAATAACTTAAAAGAATTAAGAAATATGATTCCTGGTATAACAAGAGTAATAAGTGATGAAGAAACACCATCATATTCATTAAGAGTAAATGCAATGAAACAATTAGAACAATATAAAAATGATATTGTTTGCCCAAGAATAAGTAATGTCCAAGATGGTAAAATAGAATTTGTTGTACGTGCAGACTTACACTTAGATATGACAAATTCAGAAGATACATTGAAGAAAAGATTAGAACCATTTATGAATTACTGCACAAAAAGGAATAATATACCAATAATTGACCTTGGAGATTTAGGAGAAACAATTAAAGGTATAAAATATAAAAGTTGGAAAGATTTTGATAAAAATACAGCTAGATTAGCATATAAATTCTACAAAAACTACGCTAAAGCAATCTCATCCGCACCAGAAATAATGCATTATACATTATTAGGTAATCATGACGAACACCCATATTTAGTAGGTGTAGATCCATTAGAAATATTATATGAATACAGCGATAACTTTAAATCACTAGGAATTTCAAAAGGTTCATTCAGAATAGGAAATGATAAAATTGGAGTATTCCATGATAAACAATGGCAAAATATAGTATCATATAAAGATTATTCAAAAGAACAAAGAGATGAATATATATACGATTACTTATGTGAAGAAGCAGAATCAATCGCAAGAGATTATATATATTCATTATTCGGACACTATCATTTTGGGGTGCATAATATAGAAAAAGGATTCTCTGTAATAAATAATGGATTAGAAAACTCATTATTATTTACTGCTGAAGTAAAAGATGGACATGTAGAAAAGATGTTTGCAACAGAAGTAAAAAAAGGAGATTACAAAATCGAAATATATAATAGAGGAAATCAATATAGAAAATAAGAAGTAAAAACTTCTTTTTTTCATGTAAAAAAAATGATATACTTATTATGGTGGTAAAATGCTAAAATGGATAGATTTAACAGAACAACAAATAGATCAACTATTCAATAACTTAATAGAAGAGATATTCAAAGATGAAGATATGAACACTTTATCAAAACTAAAAAAAAGAAAAATAATATATAACTACTTAGTGAATAATAAACAATATGATAAAGAATATATGAATGGAATATATAGTAATTATCATAATAGAACTAATAAAAATAGATTTGCTAGAAATTTGCAACAAGAATTTCTACACCCTTTATTAACAGAAAAAGGAGTATGCAATGGATTCACACAAATATATAAAGTTTTATTAGAAAAAATAGGAATATATTCAATGTGCTTAAACTGTGCGGTAGAATACAATAATGTATATATAGGACATCAACTGAATCTTGTATATAATGATGAATCTGATACATATAGTTTTGATGATATAACTTTTGGAATACAAAATAACACAACAGAAGGATACTTCGATTATGATAATCCAGAAGAAAAACTACAAGGAGTAGGACCAATAACAATATTTAATTCAAATGAGATAAAATGGACAGTATTAGATGATGAATATGTAAATTTTTATATGAAACGTGATTCAGCACCCATAGAACGTCCACAAAAACTAAAAGAATTATTTAATAGTCCTACAAATATGCTTATAGAATCCAGAAAAGAATTATTAAAATATGGAGTAAATATTAAAAAAACGGATAATTGTGATATAATAAGCAGGAGGCGATAATATGGATCAAAATATGAAAAGAAGTATAATATTAGAACACTATCAAAATCCTAAAAACAAAGGATTAATAGATGATGAAACATATATTAAAATAAATATGAATAATGAATCATGTATAGATGAAGTAGATCTAATGGTTAAATTAGAAGATGGAAAAATCAAAGACATAAGATTTGATGGAGAAGCATGCGCAATATGTACATCATCTACATCAGTAATGATAGATACACTTTTAGGAAAAACATTAAGTGAAGCACAAGAAATAATAAATAACTTTTATAACATGATAGAAGAAAAAGAATATAATGAAGAATTATTAGAACAAGCAAATGCATATAACGATATATCAAAACAACCAAATAGAAAGAAATGTGCACTTCTATCTTGGTGGGGAATAGAAAAAGCATTAGAAAAAAATAAATAGAAAATGTAAAGTTTTCTTTTTTTTTGAGTATTATTTTAGTATAATAATAATGGTGGTTTTATGAAAAAAAACATAGATGAAAATAAAGTAATAG
>JAGKUT010000154.1 GCA_021152765.1 Actinomycetes bacterium | reverse complement strand
CACCATTAAAGAATCTGGTTGAACTTTGGTTCAATTTACTAATAAATATCAATTCTAGAAATGGAATTGATTTTTTGTTGTGTAAAAGAAAGGGATGATTTAATGGTAAATATTATTAAACAAGAAATTGATATTGAAGAAGCATTAAGAAAGAAACTGGAATTTGTATGTAGTTTTTGCAATGCTAAATTTGAAATACAAAAAGGTTCAATTAGAACAATAGAAAGAACAAATCTATCTTATATAGAGCCACATAGAATAATTATTAAAGGTATTACATTTCTAGCATTTAATTATGAAACAAATATCTATATAGAAAACTTGAATAATAAAATCAAAATATCAGAACTTGAAGATTATTTAAAAACTATCTAAATACTATTATTCCCTGAATAAGGAATTGACAAATCATAAAAAAGTGATATTATAAATAACCAATGAAAGAGGTATGCTCTAGAAATGGAGGTACATCTATGAAGAATAAACATAAACAATTTAAAATTTATGATATTGAATTAATTGAGGAGTCAGTAGTATTTAGACTTTACTAGATACTATTGTCTCTTCTTTTTTAGTAAAAGGAGTTGAAGTTTAATGAATGATGAAAAGAAAATTGCTGGTCTTTATATAAGGGTTAGTACTGAAGATCAAGCTCGTGAGGGATTTAGTTTACCAGAACAAGAAAAACGATTAAGAGCAATGTGTGAGTATAAAGGTTATGAAATATATAAAGTGTATAAAGATGCTGGTATAAGTGCTAAAACTGGTAATACAAGACCTGCTTTTGAAGAACTATTACAAGATATAAGAGATAAGAAATGTAATACTATTGTAGTATTAAAGCTAGATAGATTAACTCGTAGTGTATTTGACTGGGAAAAGATTATAAGATTTCTAGAAGAAAATGATGCTTATCTAGATTGTGCTAATGATGATATTAATACTACTAATGCTAATGGAAAAATGATTTCAAGAATCCTTACATCAGTTTCACAAAATGAAATTGAAAGAACAAGTGAAAGAACTAAAATCGGTCTTGCTGGTGCTATTAAAGAAGGACATATTCCAGGTCATACTCCATTTGGTTATAAACGAGATGGAAAATTAATGATTCCAGATATTACAACAAAACACATAATTGAGAGAATGTATCAATTATATTTTGAGGGTAATTCATATCAAATTATTGCTAACATATTTAATGCTGAAAATGTTGGTAATAAAAGATGGCGAGATAATACAATATTAGAGATGATAGAAAATCCTATTTATAAAGGCGATTATATACACGGAAAAAGGACAAAACACCCAACATACTATGAAGATGTCGTTGAACCTATAATAAGCAAAGAAATGTGGGAAAATTGCCAAGTACAACAATTAAAAAATTCTAGAAGTTATATGAGATATCAAACTTATTTGTTTTTACAAAAACTTAAATGTCCAGTATGTGGAAGAATTATGGGCGGAAAAGCAACTTATAAAAAGAAATTTGATAGAACTTATTATTACTATGGATGTAATGAATGTAAAAATAATATTAAAGAAGATTTTATAGAAGAATCAATACTAGATCTTTTAGGAGATATATTTGAATATGATTCAGTTGTTAATGAATTCTTTCTTCCAATGATTAAATCTAAAATATCTAATCCAAAAGAAGAAATAGAAAAAGAAATTAAAAATCAACAAGCAAAACGAGAAAGAATTAAACAAGCATATATTAATGGTTCATTTACTCTAGAAGAACATGATAAAGAAGTTAAATATGTAAATGAAACTATTTACGAACTTGAAAGACAAATATTAGAACAAGAACAAATAAAAGAATTAAAATTTACACCAGAAGATATATTAATTAAAAGAGATATGGATTTTATTAATAGAGTTAAACTTCCAATGTTATATAAAGCAATAGTTGAATGTTGGGAAGATTTAGACCGAGAAGAAAAATCTAGAATAATAATGAATTATATTGATGATATTAAATTAACTAAAAATAATAAAGGACAATATGTAGTTGATAGTGTTAATTTTAGAACTACTTTCTATAAAGATTTTAAAAAGTTATATGATGATGGATTCATAGATTGGAAAAGAAAGTTTATATATGATTTTAATGGTATAAGAATAGATAGTAAAATTCGTTATAGTGAATACCTACCATTTAAAAAAGTATACGAACATATAAAAAGATTAAGTGATTGTTATGATGTTGCTTTTTATAAAGGAACATATTACAAAGATACTGAACGAGTTGATATGCTACCTTTAAAGAAAGGTGAAGTAATTGTAAGAATGTTCCCTACTGAAGAAGATGATTCAAATAAAGATAAAATCGGTATGGGTATGATTTGTGTAAGTGATAGTCCAAATGATATACATGTAGATTACCACGATTTATTTGAATCAATACCAGAATAAATACGAACACGTTTTGCGAGTTTACTCGTGAAAGTGGGAAAAGTATTTATTTTGAAACTTTATGAGTTTAACCATTACGAAGTTTTGGTTATTACGAAATAAAGTAAACGGTTTCTAAGGTGGTAAACCTTAGCTTCCATATCTTGTCTCTGACAAGATATATAGGAAGTTATGAATAATGACAAAGCCACTTTTGTGCCGTTTTCAATATTCATAATTTAGGGGGTGTAAAAAATATGGAATTATCTTATTCACTACATTTAGGTAATGATAAAAACAAATCTATTAAAGCAAGACAAGAAGCAAAGAATACTCCATCAGGTACTAC
>JAGKUT010000153.1 GCA_021152765.1 Actinomycetes bacterium | reverse complement strand
CATATATATCTATAAATATAATCGCAAAAATATTTAACAAACTAAGGAGTTAAAATGAAATATACGATAGATAATAAAGAATATGAAGTCATAATTACAAAAAAGAATAATAAAAATACATATATAAGAGTAAAAGAAGATATGAAAATATATGTAACAACTAGTCATTTCACAACAAAAATCGGTATAAAAAAACTAATAGATAATAATATAGAAGCAATTAAAAAAATGATACAAGAACAAACTAAAAAGAATAAAAAAAATGAATATTTTAATTATTTAGGAATTAGCTACGAAGTATTTATAGATGAAGTAGACGATATTAAATTCTTAGATGACGCAATATTTGTCCCATCAGAAGAATATTTAAATAAATGGTTAAAAAACAAAATAAAAACATTATTCAAAGAAAGACTAGATTATAATTACAATAGATATGAAGAGAGTATTCCTTATCCAAAATTAAAAATAAGAACTATGAAAACACGATGGGGAGTATGTAACATAAGAGATAATTCAGTAACACTAAATACAAAACTAATTGAATATGATATAGAAAAATTAGACTATGTAATAATACACGAATTATCACATTTTATACATTTTAATCATTCAAAATTATTTTGGAATCAAGTAGAAAAATATAAACCAAATTATAAACAAATAAGAAAAGAACTAAAAGACTAAAACCGACAAAAAAAATAATTATTACGACCTATAATAAAATAGGTGATAATATGCAAGTAAAATTATTTGATGAAGCCCATGAATTGGATTTAGAAGCATCAATTAATAAATTTTTAAAAGATTTAGACGGAGATATAATAGATATTAAATATCAAGTCGCAATAGGTATATCAGGAGAAGAACAGATATATTGTTTTTCGGCAATGATAATATATAATAAAAATTAAAAACATCTTTAAAAATAAGATGTTTTTTAGTATAATAATGGGTGAGGTGTTTTAAATGGAAAAACAAAACAATAAAATAACAAGTAGAAATATTGATTTCGCAAAATGGTATACAGATGTAGTACGTGCTGCTAACTTGGCTGATTATACATCAGTAAAAGGATGCATTGCGATAGAACCAAATGGATATGCAATATGGGAGAAAATGCAAGAAATATTAGACAAAGAATTCAAAAAATTAGGACACGTTAACTGTCAAATGCCACTATTAATACCAGAAAACTTGTTAAATAAAGAAAAAGATTTAGTTGAAGGATTCGCACCAGAAGTTGCTTGGGTAACAATTGGTGGACAAAAAGAATTAGAAGAAAAATTATGTATTAGACCAACAAGTGAAACATTATTCTGCGATTACTATAAAAATCATGTAAAATCACATAGAGACTTACCTAAACTATACAATCAATGGTGTAACGTATTAAGATGGGAAAAAGAAACAAGACCATTCTTAAGATCAAGGGAATTTTTATGGCAAGAAGGACATACTATACACGCAACAGCTGAAGAAGCTAAAAAAGAAACAGACCAAATGTTAGAGGTATATTATAATTTCTTTAATGATGTTTTAGCTATTCCTTCAATAAAGGGAAGAAAAACAGAAAAAGAAAAATTTGCAGGAGCAGAATATACATTAACAAATGAAGCATTAATGTATAATGGTGTAGCACTTCAATCAAGTACATCTCATTATTTCGGTCAAAAATTCTCTAGTGCATATGATGTAAAATTTACAAGTATTGAAAATAAAGAAGAATATGTATATCAAACATCATGGGGAACAACAACAAGAATGATAGGAGCGCTTATCATGGTACATAGCGATGATTATGGACTAGTATTACCTCCAAGAATAGCTCCAAAGCAAGTAGTAATAGTACCAATTGGAAATAATGATGAAGTAATTAATCTATCTAATAAAATTAATAAAGAATTATTAGAAAATAATATAACATCATATATAGATAATACTGACAAATCACCAGGATTCAAATTTGCCGAAGCAGAAGTAAATGGAATACCAGTTAGAATAGAAATAGGAGCAAGAGACCTAGAACAAAATAAAATAACATTCGCACGCCGTGACACAAGAGAAAAAATGATTGAGAACAAAGATATTAATATAGTAGATTACGTATCAAATTTATTAGAAACTATTCAAAAAGATATGTATGAAAGAGCATTAAAAAGAAGAAATGAACTTACATTTGAAGCACACAACATGAGTGATATAGAAAACATATTAAATACACAACCAGGTTTTATTCACGCAATGTGGTGCGGTGATGAAGCATGCGAATTAAAAATCAAAGAAATAAAAGGATGTAAATCAAGATGCATCACAGAAGAACCACCAATTGATACAAAATGTGTATGTTGCGGCAAAGAAGCAAAACATCACGTTATATGGGGTATACAATACTAAGTAGAGCAATCTACTTTTTATTATGCATAAAAAAATTAGTCATTTTTTTGACTAATTTAACAATATAAAGATTCACTTTTTAATTGTTCTGATTTTTTTTAATTAATTTCTTTTCACATTGATTTGAATTATCATTTAATATGAATGGGATAGAATCTTTTATAGCTTCACTGAGTGGTTTGATTGGCATATTTCTTTGAAAAAAATCTTTTGGAAATTTTGGGATTTGTTTTCTCTTCATAATATTCCGATAAGCCATTCATCAGAATACTTAACTGTGCGAGAGCAAACAATTTATTTTCCTCTGACCTTCTTCACATTTGCAATAACTTCATTTCACTATAAGCCACCAGAATGCCAT
>JAGKUT010000152.1 GCA_021152765.1 Actinomycetes bacterium | reverse complement strand
AAAAAGTAAAAAAAGAAGACAGAATTCCTAAAGTAGAATATATTGAACTACCAGAATTTATAAAAAAAGGAGAAAACTCAAATATAAAAATAGAAAGAATACAATACGAAAAAGAAAAACCAGCAGTAATAGCATACACAAGTGGAACAACAGGAGATCCAAAAGGAATAGTACATACAAACGATAGTATAAATAATATGATATCAATATATGCAATGACAGGTGGATTTGGACCTGGAAGAGGGGATAGAAATCTAGTACTAATACCACCAATGTATCTCACAAGCTTTGTACACTCTCTATTTGGGACAATGATACTAGGACCTACAAATATACTTCAACCAATATATGACGCATCAACTTTAGGAAGAGATTTGAAAAAATATGAACCAAAAACAGTAATAGCGTCAAAAGCACACTATATTAACCTAAAAAATAGTAATTTAAAAAAAGACTCACTATCATTTTTACAATACCCTTACTGTGGAGGAGAAGCATTTTCAAAGGCAACCATAACAAAAATAAACAAAATTCTAGAATACTATGGAATACCACCAGTAATACTAGGATATGGACAATCTGAACTTGGAACAATGGCGATGTTTAATAGTGATGTACCATCAAGAACAAATGAATCAGGTATACTAATTCCAGAAGTAGAAGCAAAAATATTAGATTTAAAAACAAAAGAACCAGTAAAAAGAGGAGAAAGAGGAGAATTATACATAAAAACACCTGCTATGATGAAAGAATACTTGAATAATAAAGAAGCGACATCTAAATTCATTGTTATTGATAATGAAGGAAACAAATGGGGAAAAACCGGAGATATAGCAGCAATAATAGGAGAACACGAAGGAAAAGATATATATGAAGTATTCGGAAGAAAAACAGACTCATTCATAAGCAAAGAAGGAAAAATAATATATCTATTCGACATAGAAAATAAAGTAGAAGAAATAAAATTTGTTAAAGAAGCAGAAATAATTTCACTAAATATAAATGACGAAAATGTTCCAATAGCACATGTAATATTAGATGAAAAAATGAACATAGATGAAAAATCAGCAGTTATATATATAAACGAAAAATTAAAAGAAAGTTTTTCTGATTCAAACTATATCCCTTATGCATATAAGATAAGAAAAAAATTTGCAACTAGTCCGATAAGTGGAAAAAGAGATTATAAAATACTCGAATCGGAATTAGATAATTTTTATAAAGTTAATGAAAATAACGAATTAGAAATAGTAGATTTAAAAGCAAAAACAAAGGTAAAAAAAATATAATGGAGGCAAGTTTATGTTTTATATAGGATTTCCAATACTATCACTTATTTATATTATAATATTATTAACAATTTATTTTTCAAAAAAAAGAATTGATTTATTTGAAAACAAAGTGGTTTCTACACTTATGATAATAAATGCAATAGGATTAATACTAGAAATATTATGCCATATTGTTTTAGTATTTTTAAAAATACAAGACACACCACTTGGAATAATTATCTTAAAATCATATGTATACTATATGTATGTATTTGACTGGGTACTAACAGGATATATCTGCATGCTAACAAATAAAAAACATGATAGAGAAAACAATGATAAAAAGAATTATTTTCATAAAAGTTTAGTTGTATTTTCACCAATCATAATAATAGGATTCTTTATAACATTTTTTACAAAAATTGAGTACTATAATGTTCCACCTAAATACTATACATATGGAACAAGTATAAACTTCTTAATTTACACAACATGCGTTATAGCACCATTTTGGATTTATAGATGTATGAAAGCATCAGCAACGAAGAAATCGAGAGAATCTAATACAAGAGAATACAATATAAGAATAGGTACAATACTACTTGGAATTGTATTTGTTGGATCCACAGCAGCATTTGTACAACTAGTAGATAGAAGTATGCTTATAATAACATCAGCTCATACAATAATGTTGGTATTAATGTACTTTACAATAGAAAATCCAGATTTACAAATGGTAGAAGAATTAAGCATCAATAAAAAATTAACAGAACAAAACTATGAAGAAAAAACAAATTTCCTATTCAAAATATCACAAGAATTAAAAAAGCCACTACGAGATATTGCAAAACTAAGTAATGATATCTATGAAACATCAAATGGGAAAATCAAAGAACAAGCACAACAAATAAACATGAACTCTAAACAGTTATACTCTTATGTAAATAACGCCATTGATATTTCAAATATGGATATAAAAAACTTAAAAATAGTAGAAGGAAAATACAATACAAAAAATTTCTTTGAAGAAATAAGATTAAGAATAAAAGCAGAAATAAAAAATCAAAATAAAGATTTGGAACTAAGATATAATATATCCAAAAATATTCCAGAATACTTATCAGGAGATAATACAAAATTAAAACAAGTTATAATTTCTGTCGCAACTGACTCAATAAAACATACAGATCAAGGGTTCATAGAATTAAATGTTGATTCAATAGTAAGGTATGGAATATGTAGATTATTAATAGAAATATCAGATTCAGGCAAAGGAATAGAATTAGAAAAAATCAATAAAATACTAAATGTTTCAACAGAAATAACACCAGAAGAAATAGAAAAAATAGATAAATTAAATATATCATTACCTTTATCACATAAAATAATAAAATCTATAAATGGAAGTTTCATGATAAAAAGTGAACTTAGTAGTGGAACAAACTTCTTAATCGCAATAGATCAAAAAATAGAAAATAAACAAAAAACAAAAAAAC
>JAGKUT010000009.1 GCA_021152765.1 Actinomycetes bacterium | reverse complement strand
GGTTATTATCTATACTATGGTTATTATTATAGTCTAGATCTTTTATTTGCAATTTAACATTGTTTAGATATTCTGGTTTTTTTACATTAAAGTAGTTTAGTACGAATTCTGTTTCATTATTTATATTTCCTAATACTCTTGGTGTTGTATTTAGTCCTTGTTGTTGTTTTAAGTAAGCTAGATTGATTGCTGATGTAACAGCGTCTGTGTCTGGATTTTTATGTCCGAATACGTATATTTCGTCTGTTTTTTTCATGTTTTAATTCCTCCTACGTGTTATATTATAACATAAGTTTTTAATTTTGGTATAAAAAAGGTATTTGTTGGTAAAAATATTATTTAGGAGAGTGATTTATGAAAGCTACTGGTGTTGTTCGTAGAATTGATGATTTAGGTCGTATAGTTATTCCTAAAGAGATTAGAAGAAATCTTCGTATTCGTGATGGTGAGTCTTTGGAGATTTTTGTTGATGGTAATAATATTGTTTTAAAGAAGTTTTCGATAATGAGAAATGTTGATCTTTATGCTTCTAATTTGGCCCTTTCTTTATATTCTTTGGTTAAGAAGAGTGTTGTTATTACTGATGGAGATAGTGTTATTGCTTGTAGTAATAATGTTCGTGAGTTACTTAATAAGCCTATTAGTGATAGGATGAGTTCTTGTATTAAAAGGCGTGAGTGTATTTTGGAGAAGTATAATAAGGAGTTAGTTATTACTGATGATTTTAGTATTGATTCTAAGTATGTTATTAATTCTATTATTGCGAATGGTGATAGTATAGGGTTAGTGATTATTTTTGATGTTGATGAAATTGGTGATGATGATATGCTTATTGCTTCTTTAGCTAGTAAAATCCTTTCAAAATCTATTGAAGAATAGTGTTTTTAATGTTATAATGTGTTTAGTTTTTCAATGGATGCATTGTAATTTTTTAGTTCACATCTGTTGGATGTGAATTTTTTTGAGGTGATTTATGAGAAAGTTTGAGAAGATAAGTTTTTCACAGTTTAGTCATGATATTAGTGATGATAAAAACTTATATGATGAATATAATTTACCTAAGAGAGGAACTTTGAAGAGTGCTGGATATGATTTTTATGCTATAAATGATTTTGTTATTCATCCAGGTGAGGTAATGAAAGTTCCTACTGGTATTAAAGTTATTATGAATGATGATGAAACATTTATGTTATATGTTCGTAGTAGTATGGGATTTAAGTATAATGTTCGTTTGACTAATCAAGTAGGGGTAATTGACGCAGATTATTATAATAATTCTGATAATGAAGGTCATATGTGGTTTAGTTTACAGAATCATGGTGATAAGGATTTTGTTGTTAAGAAAGGTCAGGCTTTTGGCCAAGGTGTATTTTCTAAATATTTAATTACAGATGATGATGAAGCGACTTGTATTAGAAAGTCTGGTTTTGGAAGTACTAATAAGGAGGGATAGTATGAAAGAAAAATTTTATATTTCAACAGCTATTGCGTATACTTCGGGTAAACCTCATATAGGTAATACTTATGAAGTTGTTTTAGCTGATGTTATTGCTCGTTATAAGAGGTTGTTAGGTTATGATGTTTATTTTCAAACTGGTACTGATGAGCATGGTATTAAGATTGAGGAGAAAGCAGCTGCAGCAGGTGTTGAGCCTCAAAAATTTGTTGATGATGTTTCTTTAGAGATTCGTCGTATTTGGGATATTATGAATACTAGTTATGATAGGTTTATTAGAACTACTAATCCTAGTCATGAAGCGGTTGTTTCTAAGATTTTTAAGAAATTATATGATCAAGGTGATATTTATTTAGGAAAGTATGAAGGTTTATATTGTACTCCATGTGAATCTTTCTTTACTGAGTCTCAACTTGTTGATGGTAAGTGTCCTGATTGTGGTAGGGAGGTTCATAAGGCTTCTGAGGAAGCATATTTCTTACGTATGGATAAATATGCGAAGAGGTTAGAGGATTATATAGAGAGTCATCCTGATTTTATTGAACCTGTTAGTCGTAAGAATGAGATTGTTAATAATTTTATTAAACCTGGATTACAAGATTTATGTGTTAGTCGTACTAGTTTTAAGTGGGGTATTCCTGTAAGTTTTAATGACAAGCATGTTATTTATGTTTGGATTGATGCTCTTTCCAATTATATTACCTTTTTGGGTTATGATCCTGAAGGTTCTAGTGATGAGTTTAAAAAGTATTGGCCTTGTGATTTACACTTAATTGGTAAAGATATTTTAAGATTTCATACAATTTATTGGCCTATTATTTTAATGGCTTTAGATTTACCATTACCTCATAAGATTTTTGGTCATCCTTGGATGTTATTTGGTAACGATAAGATGAGTAAGAGTAAGGGTAATATAGTTTATGCTGATGATTTAGTTGGTAAATTTGGTGTTGATGCGGTTAGATATTATATGGTTCATGAGATGCCTTTTTCTAGTGATGGAACATTTACATATGATTTGTTAATTGACAGAGTTAATACTGATTTGGCTAATATTTTAGGTAATTTGGTTAATAGAACTATTAGTATGAGTAAGAAGTATTTTAATGGTGAGGTTTTAGCTCCAGGTGAGTTAAATGATATTGATAAGGATTTAATTAATGTTGTTATGAATGCTCCTAAGTTGATGGAGGAAAAGATGAATGATTTGAAGGTATCTGAAGCTATTGATTGTGTATTTGATATATTTAAGAGATGTAATAAGTATATTGATGAGACAACTCCTTGGATTTTAGCAAAGGATCCTTCTAATCGTGAAAGACTTTCAACTGTTATGTATAATTTACTTGAATCTATTCGTCATGGTGCGGTATTGTTACAATGCATTTTACCTGATACTGCTGATAAGATTTTTAAACAATTAAATACTGAGAACAGATATTATGAATCTTTATCTGATTTTAATGGTTTAGATATTGGAATTGTTTTAAATGATCCAGAGGTATTGTTTGCTCGTATTGATAAAGAAGTTGTTATGGGAGAACTTAATTAGTTCTTCTTTTTTTGTCGTTTTTTAATCATATTTTGTCTAATTTGTCAGTATATGGTGTAAATCTTTGTAAATTGTTGTATTTTTTTATATAGTTTTTTTGATTTTTATTTGTTTTCTATTTGTATTTATGTTATATTGGTTTTGTTGCTGTAGTAAAAAGGGAGAATAAACAATGTTAAATGATAATAAAGAGTCTAAGTTTGTAATGTTGTTTTTTGTAGTAATAAGTTTTATTTTGATTATAATGATGGTTAATAATTTTAAGGTTATTGATTGTTGTTATTTTATATTTGTAGTCGGGTTTGCTACTAGGTATTATTTACTTGGTAGAGAGTAGGTGGTTTTATGGTTGATACTCATTGTCATTTGTTTTTAGAGGATTATCCAGATATTGATGATGTAATAAATAGAATGGGTAATAATATAATGGTAGTGAGTGGTTTTGATGATGCTTCTAATAAAGAGGTTCTTGAGCTTTGTTCTCGTTATCCTAATGTTTATGGTACTTTAGGTATTCATCCAGAAAATGTTGATGAGCCTTATGATTTGGATTTTATTCGTGAACATATTAATGATGATAAGATTGTTGCTGTTGGAGAAATTGGTCTTGATTATCATTATACTAAGGATAATATAGGTGAGCAGATTTCTTTATTTAGTAAGCAAATCGAGATTGCTTTGGAGTTTAATAAGCCTATTGTTGTTCATAGTAGGGACGCTATTAATGATACTTATGATATTATTAAAAAGTATAATATAGGTTCTAAGTGTTTGATTCATTGCTTTTCTAGTTCTTTAGAGATGGGTCGAGAGTTTGTAAAACTTGGTTGTAAGTTAGGTATTGGAGGAGTTTTAACTTTTAAGAATTCTTCTAAGTTAAAGGAAGTTGTTTCTGGAATTGATTTATCTAATTTAGTCTTGGAGACTGATAGTCCTTATATGACTCCTGAACCTTTTAGGGGTAAGAGAAATGAGCCTTATAATGTTTTTTATGTTGCTCAGAAAATTTCTGATATTAAATGTATTAATATTGATGATGTGTTAAAAATTACCAGTAAAAATGCTTTTGATTTGTTTGATTTTAGATAGTTTTTTGTGGTATGATATTTCCGTTTCATGTGAGGTGAAATATGATATTTTCTAAATTCTTAACAATGAAGAGGTTTTTTACTTTTTTATTTATTTCATCTACTTCATTTGCAGGAATGGCATTTAGTAGGACAATTATTGTTTCAAATGATAGTTTTTATAAATCTTCAACGCTTTCTGTTGTACCTATATCATATGATGTTGAAACACGTTATAGTGATGATTTATTATATGGTGAGGAAAAGGTAGTTCAAGAAGGTATTGATGGTTATGCTTTAGAGTCTGGAACAGTTGTTGTTGAACCTACTAATAAGATTATAGAAGTGGGAAGGGGACCAATCTCTATTTCTTATGGGTCAACTACTGGTTATGGTGCAAATTGTGTAGGGTGTAGTGGTAATGTTGCTTGTTCTACTAGTCATGGTACTCATAATTTGTTAAGAGATGGTGTTTATTATAATGATTCTAAGTATGGTAATGTTAGAATTATAGCTGCTGATAATAGTTTGTATTCTTGTGGTACTATTATGGAAATTGATAATGGTGTTATGGATCCTTTTATGGCAATTGTCCTTGATACAGGTGGCGCTATGAGGAGTGCATGGAGTAATGGTAATATTTTAATTGATATTGCCTTTCCTTATGAGTATTCAAATGGTATTAATAATGCAACTAATAGAAGTGGTAATGTAAAGTTAAAGATATATAGGTATGGTTGGTAGCTATGTATCTTTATTTTTTTTAATTTTTATGTTATAAATATAGTGGTGAAGTGTATGGAAACTTTAATATTATTATTTATTTCAGTTTTACCTGTTTATTTGGTAGGTAGATATGTTTATAGGAAGGATAAGTCTAGAGAGCCAAAAAGTTTAATTATGAAATTATTTTTTGGTGGCTTGGGTGCTTTTGGATTAACTATTGTTCTTTCATTGATTATAGGTTTATTTTTTCCTAGTATATTAGCTGAATCATTTGATACTGATTTGATAAGTTTATTTTTTAGAGTGTTTTTTGGAATTGCTTTAGTTGAGGAGTTTTCTAAGTGGTTTTTTGTTTATAAAATTGCTTATAATAATCCTGAGTTTGATCAAGTATATGATATGGTTGTTTATGCAGTTTTTGTTGCTTTAGGTTTTGCTTGTATAGAAAATATATTTTATGTTTTTGAGCATGGTTTTGGTGTAGGTGTTATGAGGGGGGTACTTGCTGTTCCAGGTCATGCATGTGATGGTGTTTTTATGGGATATTATTTATCTATGGCAAAGGTTTCTGAATTGAAGGATGATAAGGAGTCTAGGGGTAATAATATTATGTTTAGTATTCTTGTTCCTGTATTATTGCACGGATTTTATGATTATTGTTTATTTTCTCAGAATTATATACTTATAGGTTTGTTTTTTGTTTTTATAATTTGTTTATATGTGCTTTCTATTGGTAAACTTAAGAACCTTTCAAAGATTAATGGTAAGTTTAAGTATAAGAATAATTTTTGTGGATATTGTGGACGTCCTGTCGATAGTGATTATTGTCCTAATTGTGGTGGAAAGAATGAGTAAATTTTTTACTTGTTTTTTTGTTTTTTATTTAGTATAATCTTTATAGATTTTGGGAGATGGTTTAATGGAGTATTCGCCTCGTAAGATGAATGAGTTACTTGATAGTAATGATTTTAAGTTTAAGAAGAAGTTTGGTCAAAATTTTATTGTTGATCAAAATATTATAGATAAGATTATTTTTGAGTCCGGTGTTGATAAGGATACTATGGTTATTGAGGTTGGTCCTGGAGCTGGAAGTTTGACTTATAAGTTGGCTAGTTCTTCTAAGAATGTTTTATGTTATGAAATTGATGAGACTTTAAATGATATTTTATCTAATAATTTAGATGGTTTATCTAATGTGGATATTAAGTTTGGTGATTTTTTAAATGCGGATGTTGTTTCTGATTTAAAGGATTATTCTTTTGATAAGTTATATGTGGTTGCGAATCTTCCTTATTATATTACTACTCCTATTATTATGAAGATTATAGAGGATAAGGTTCCTGTTGATAAAATTGTTGTTATGGTTCAAAAAGAGGTTGGGGATAGATTTAAGGCTGTTCCTGGTTCTCGTGATTATGGGAGTTTAAGTATATTTTTAAATTATTATTTTGATGTCGTTAAGTTAATGGATATCAGTCGTAATATTTTTATTCCTAAACCTAATGTTGATAGTATTGTTGTAGAGTTTAGAAGGAAAAAGAATAGTTTTTCTCTAAAGAATGAGGATTTATTTTTTAAGTTGGTTCGTGATAGTTTTAGACAGAAGAGAAAGACAATTCGTAATAATTTAAGCGATTATGATTTAGGTGTTATTGAAAGTGTTCTTTCTAAGTATGGATATGATTTAAGTGTTCGTGCTGAGGCACTTGGTATTGATATATTTGTTGATATTGCTAATAATTTGACAAAATAAAACATTATATTTTTATATAATGTTTTTTGGTGATAGAATGTTATTAGTTAATAGATTTATATGGCTTTTTGTCATGGTTTTAATTTTATTTTTTGGTATTTATTTTAGTTTTGTTTTGAATGGGGTTCAATTTAAGTTTAAGTCTATGTTTAAGTCTGTTTTTCATGGTGATTCTTCATCTTTTGGTATTTTAATGACTTCTTTAGCAGGTCGTATAGGTGTTGGCAGTATTGCGGGTGTATGTCTTTCTATTTATATCGGTGGTGTAGGTTCTATTTTTTGGATGTGGATTTCTACATTTTTTTGTAGTGTTATTACTTACTCGGAGGTTGTTTTAGGGGTTAAGTATAAGTGTGGTAGTTATGGTGGTCCTGCTTATTATATTCGTGATGGTTTGGGGAGTAAGATGCTTGGGGGTATTTATTCTATTTTAATTATTATTAGTTATATTGGTTGTTTTTTATGTATTCAGTCTAATACTATTACTAAGTCTATTGTTTCTTTATTTTCTTTTAGTCCTTATGTTATTGGATTATGTATTTCTGTTGTTACATTTTTTTGTATTTATGGAGGATTTAAAAGTATTGTAGGTGTTTGTAATAAGATTGTTCCAGTTATGTGTTTGATTTATATTGGTTCTAGTGTATTAGTCTTAATTATTAATTATGACATGATTGGTTATGTTTTTTTAAATATTTTTAAGAGTGCGTTTAATTTTAAATCCTTTTTTGGTGGTTTTATTCCTATGGTTATAATTGGTATTCAGCGTGGTATTTTTTCTAATGAATCGGGTATTGGTACTAGTAGTATTGTTGCGTCTAGTGGTAGTGATTTTAGAAAACAGGGGTTTATTCAAGTATTTGGTGTTTATCTTACTACTTTAGTTATTTGTACGGCTACTGCGATTATTATTTTATTTAGTGATTATTCTAGTTTTAATTTAAGTAATATTAATGGTATTGAGCTTGCGAGTCATGCGTTTAGTTATCATTTTGGAAATATTGGTATATATATATTGGTTATTAGTGTTATACTTTTTAGTTTTTCTACTATTTTGACTGGTTATTATTATGGTGAGAGTAGTTTTAATTATTTTTTGGATAGGGTTAATATTAAATTTATTTATATTTTGAGGGGTGTTACTTTGGTTATTTTATTTATTGGTTGTATTTTACCTTCTGGTTTGATATGGGCTTTTGTTGATATATTGGTTGGTATTATGGTTATTATTAATTTATATGCAATATGGAGATTAAGAAATAAAATTGAGTAGTATTTACTTTTTTATTTTTTTGTTTTATTATTTATTTGGTGGTAGTATGATTAATAAGAAGTGGGATATTGTATTAAAGGACGAGTTTAATAAGGATTATTTTAAGAAGTTGGGTTGTTTTGTTAAGCGTGAGTATAAAAAACATACATGTTTTCCTAAGTATAGTGATGTTTTTAATGCTTTAAGGTTTACTGATTATGATGAGGTTAAGGTTGTTATATTAGGGCAGGATCCTTATCATGGTGAGGGTGAGGCTCATGGGCTTTCTTTTTCTGTTCATGATGATGTAAGACGTCCTCCTTCTTTAAATAATATTTTGAAAGAGTTAAATAGTGATTTGGGTATTGTTAGAAGTGGTAATGAGTTAACTGATTGGGCTAAACAAGGTGTTTTGTTATTAAATAGTGTTTTAACTGTTGTTAAAGATACTCCTTTGTCTCATAAAGGTAAAGGTTGGGAGATTTTTACTGATAATATTATTCGTTATTTGAATGAAAGAGAAGAACCGATTGTTTTTATTTTATGGGGAAGTTATGCTCGTAGTAAGAAGGAGTTAATTACTAATAAGAAGCATTTTATTATAGAGAGTGCGCATCCTAGTCCTCTTTCTGCGAGTCGTGGTTTTTTTGGAAGTCGTCCTTTTAGTAGGGCAAATGATTTTTTAGTTAAGAATGGTATTAGTCCAATAAAGTGGTAGGTGTTTTATGTTTAATTGCATTGATGATCAAAATAAGTTATTTATTTCTATTTTAGAGAAGAATGATGATTTGATGTGTATTCTTGATTATATTTCTGATTTGGGTTTACCTAATTTTTATATTGCGTCTGGTAGTGTTTTTCAAACTATTTGGAATTATTATGATGGCGTTTCTCTTACTCATGGGATTAAGGATATAGATGTTATTTATTATGATTCTAATAATTTGTCTAAGGCTGATGAGCAGGAACTTGAGAATAAGATTGTTTCTCATTTTAATGAGGTTGGATTATCTTATGAGTTTGATGTTCATAATGAAGCAAGAATGCATTTATGGAAGAAGGAAAATGAGAATAAGGATATAGATCAGTATTTAAATAGTGAGGATGCGATTGATAAGTGGATTGCGACTGTTCATGCGGTTGGTGTTACTAAAATTGATGGAGTGATTAAAGTATATGCTCCATATGGATTATCTGATATTTTTTCAAGAACTATTAGACCTATTAAGCATAAGTATAATTCTAAGGAACTTTATGATAATAAGGTTAATGGCTGGAGTAGTAGATTTGAGAATTTAAATATTATTGAATGGTAAATAATTAAACAAGTTTTATAATTTGTTTTTTTTCTTGATAAATTTTCTTTTTTCTTTTATAATTATTGTTCGAGGAGGTGCCATATGGATGAGGCTTATAGTTTTTTAGCTAATACAGTTAGTGATAGTGTTATTGTTGCTTGTAGTGGTGGGCCTGATTCTATGGCACTATTATCTTTAGTTGTTAAGTTGAAGAAAGAAAATGATATTAAGGTAATTGTAGCGCATATTAATCATAATGTTCGTAGTGAGAGTGAGTCTGAAAAAGATTTTGTTTATAATTATTGTGTTTCTAATGATTTAATTTTTGAGTATATGAAGATTGAAAATTATGATGGTTATAATTTTGAGAATGAGGCTCGTGATAGAAGATATAGTTTTTTTGATGAATTAGTTAATAAGTATAGTTGTAAGTATGTTTTAACTGCTCATCATGGTGATGATTTAATGGAGACTATTTTGATGCGTATTGTTAGAGGTTCTTCTTTAAAGGGTTATAGTGGTTTTTCTCGTATTAGTAATAGGGAAGGTTATAGTATTATTCGTCCTTTAATTCATATGACTAAAGATGAGATTTTAGAGTATGATAAATTGAATGGTATTGATTATGTTATTGATAAGACTAATTTTTTAGATGTTCATACTAGAAATAGATATAGAAAGTATATTTTGCCTGATTTAAAGAAGGAAGATATTAATGTTCATGATAAGTTTTACAAGTTTAGTAATATGTTGAGTGAGTATGATAGTTTTATTGATAGGTATGTTGATAGTTTATCTGATGTATTTGTTGATGGGGTTTTGAATATTTCTAAATTACTTAAATTAGACAAGATTATTATTTTTAGAATAATTAATAGAATGTTTGAATATTACTATGGTGATATGTTATTTTGTATTAATGATAAACATGTTCAGTTAGTGTATGATTTGGTTACTTCTTCTAAGCCTAATGCATTTATTTATTTACCTTTAGGATTTAAGGGTGTTAGAAGTTATGATAAGTTTGAATTAGTTAAATTTAGTGATGTTCATAGTTATGATTTTGAGTTTAATGAATTTATAAATTTACCTAATGGAAAAAATATTGAATTGGTTAAAAATACTAGCGTTAATGATAATAATGTGATAAGATTAAATAGTGCCGATGTTTTGCTTCCATTACATGTTCGTACTAGATTAAATGGTGACAGAATGGTTATTAAGAATATGATTGGTAGTAGAAAGATTAAGGATATTTTTATTGATTGTAAGGTACCAATGCATGACAGAGATTTATGGCCTATTGTTTTGGATAGTGCTTCGAATATTGTTTGGTTACCTGGACTCAAAAAGTCTAAATTTGATAAAAAGATTGGTGAAGATTGTGATATAATACTTAAGTATTATTAGAAAGGATGTTTTTGATGAATAAGAAAACTGTTAAGAAAGGTTTATTGCCATATTTATTTTTATTATTTGTTATATTAGGTGTTGTATATTTTCTTAATATTGCGAATAAGAAGGTAAATGTTATTAAATATGATGAGTTTGTAGGATTTGCGAATGAGGATGTTTTAAAGGAAGTTAAGATTACTCCTAATTCTCGTGCTGGTTTATATACTATTGAAGGTACTACTAGTACATATGCAGAAAATGAGTTTTTTACTTTTAAGATGCCTTTATCTGATGAAGTAATTTCTGATATTATGGATTTACAAAAGGATCATAATTTTACTATTGATGCTTCTGCTGATCCAGAGTCAAGTACTATTTTGTTAGTTATTGTAAATGTATTACCAATGGTTATTATTATTGGTGCGGCTTTTTATTTTATAACTAGACAAATGGGTAGTGCGAATAAGTCTATGGATTTTGGTAGAAGTAGAGCTCGTTTAAGTGAGAATAATAATAAAGTAACATTTGATGATGTTGCAGGATTAACTGAGGAAAAGGAAGAAGTTGCTGAATTAATTGATTTCTTAAAGAGTCCTAAGAAGTTCCAAAAATTAGGTGCTAGAATTCCTAAGGGTGTTTTATTAGTTGGTCCTCCAGGTACAGGTAAAACATTACTTGCTCGTGCTGTTGCTGGTGAAGCTAATGTTCCATTTTATTTTATAAGTGGTTCTGAATTTGTTGAGTTATTTGTTGGTGTTGGTGCTTCTCGTGTTCGTGATATGTTTAAACAAGCTAAACAAAGTGCTCCATGTTTGATTTTTATTGATGAAATTGATGCAGTTGGTCGTCAAAGAGGAGCTGGTTTAGGTGGTGGTCACGATGAGCGTGAACAAACACTTAACCAATTATTAACTGAGATGGATGGTTTTGGTGCCAATGAAGGTATCATAATTATTGCTGCTACTAATAGACCTGATGTACTTGATCCTGCTTTATTAAGACCTGGTCGTTTTGATAGACAAGTTCAAGTTAATTTACCTGATTGTAAGGGTCGTAAAGAGATTTTAGCTGTTCATGCTAGAAATAAGATTTTTGCTAAGAATGTTAAGTTAGAGAATATTGCTGAAAGAACTGTTGGTTTTAGTGGTGCTGATTTAGAGAATTTATTAAATGAGGCTGCGCTTTTAGCTGTTCGTCGTAATAAGGAAAGTATTTCTATGGCTGAGATTGATGAGGCTCATGATAGAGTTTTAATGGGTCCTGCTAAAGTAAGTAAGAAATATACTGAAAATGATAAGAAGTTAGTTGCATATCATGAAGCTGGTCATGCTGTTATAGGTATTAAGCTTGATGGTGCTAATGATGTTCAAAAGATTACAATTATTCCTCGTGGTTATGCTGGTGGTTATACTATGATGCTTCCTAAGGAGGAAAGATTTACTTCTACTAAGAAGGAATTATTAGAACGTATTACAGGTTTAATGGGTGGACGTGTTGCTGAAGAAATGATGTTTAATGAGGTAACAACTGGAGCTCATAATGACTTTGAACAAGCAACTAAGATTGCTCGTGCTATGGTTACTGAATATGGTATGAGTAGTTTAGGTCCTGTTCAATTAGAACAACAAGAAGGTAGTGTTTTCTTAGGTAGAGATTATAACAAGTCACGTAATTTCTCTGGTCAAGTTGCTTTTGAAATTGATCAAGAAATGCGTAAGATTATGGATGATTGTTATAAGAATGCTGAAAAGATTTTAAAAGAGAACAAAGATTTACTTGATTTAATTGCTAATACATTATTAGAGAAAGAAACAATTACTAAAGAAGAAATTGATCATTTGGTTCTTTATGGTAAGTTACCCGAAGAAGGTGAAGAGGAGGAACCTCGTGATTTGAATCTTGAAGATTTAACTGTTGAAGAGTTAAAGGAATTAGCAAAAAATAAAGGTATTAAAGGTTACAGTAAGATGAATAAAGAGGAATTAATTCAGCAGGGACTTACCGATGAACAGGCTTCAAAGGTTATGTCCATGTACACCGACC
>JAGKUT010000151.1 GCA_021152765.1 Actinomycetes bacterium | reverse complement strand
ACATTAAGAACTTCCAAGCAGCTCTCTCATCACGCTGCCTGATATCTGCCTATCCAAGATTTTGGGTATTCTCCGACTGCACTTTTCTTGACAATTCCATTGAGAGTAATTTCAGTATTGAGAAAAATGGATTTCCCGACAAGCAATATCAACTCCAACATTTTTGTATTGAAAAAGGGAATAAGTCATTAATCGAAATAGACAATTACCTTAACAATAATATTATAGATGAAATAAAGCTTGTGTTTTCAGGTAACAATAATATGGTTATAATAAAAGCTAATGCAGATAATATTCCTTTTTCCATTGATTACAACGATAAAACACATACTAATTATATAAAAAGCGATGAATTCACCTATATGTTTGATATAGAGGATGTATCACTATTTGACATAACAGTGAATAAAGAAGGTAATAACCAAACAGCAAATAAGCCTTTATTTCGTTTTCATTTAGATAATTCTATAGTGTCAGATGGTAATATCCACACATTTCAGTATGTTCTCTTTTTTATAGTTATTTTTAATGTTATTATTGGTACTATACTTCTATTGATCCATTTTTTACCTAAAATTCAGAATATTATTGATACATACAAGGGTATTATGATTTTAGGATTAATACTTGCTTACATTATCTTTTCTTTAATAAACAAGAAATCCATTGTTGAAACTTTGCAAGGATTAATAAATGCAATATCATAGAAGAAAATGACAAAAAGCGAACAAATGTAATTTTTAAGAGAAATACCTATGGCTTAGAAGTGCAAAATGCTCCCTGTATAATAAAGAGAGCAATGCATCAAATATAGTCTCAAATCCCAAATATATAAGGAACTGTAAATGGTTATGTATGCCTGTGGTGTACATAAAATACGAGTTGACTTTATGCATACACAAATAAAGGATAGACCTGTTTTCATATTCATGATATAATAGTTACAGAAAACAAATAGGGAGGTATTGCGCTATGTTTTCAATAGAAAAGAATAATCAAAAGATAGGTGCTTATCTTCGTAAAATCATTAATAAAAGATATGAATCAGAACGTCAATTTTGTCAGGCTTATCTCAGACTGCAAGGTATAAAAGTCAACGATGAAGAAACTCGTAAAATGCAGAACCGGTTTTCACAGATACTTAATGGCAAAAAAGCTATTCAAACCTATGATCTTCCCTTTGTTTCAGAACTACTTGGAGTTTCATGTGAAGAAATA
This sequence comes from Actinomycetes bacterium, assembly GCA_021152765.1. Classification (GTDB taxonomy): domain Bacteria; phylum Bacillota_I; class Bacilli_A; order RF39; family UBA660; genus UBA3631. The sequence continues at coordinate 1,563 of JAGKUT010000151.1, read as the reverse complement.
CTATCAGCAGGTAAGCATTATGAGCCTACAGCCAATCATATTACAAATTACGAAATTGCTAAATCAGAAAAGCGTTCTGTTTGGGAAAAGTATTTGCAGCGCGAAGACAAGTTGTTTCTTAATTGTGATGAATACTGTAAAACAGTTCTCGATTACGCTTTTGAATTCAAGAATTATAAGTTTATTCAGTATTTAATTGAAAAAGGTTATATCTCTTTTGAGAGTTATAATTACGTTGAAACAGGAGGATTATGTTTTTTAGCAGATACAACTATAAAACCAGATATGCGTCGTCAGAATAATTATCCTGATTTATCATTACAAAGTGAATTGAACTTCAGCAGTGAATTAAGAATAAAAATACTAATGCTTGCTATCGAAAATGGTGATATTTCTGTTTTAGAAGCGATGAAAGCAAGGATAATTCCCGAAATCTACCAAAAGAGTTATGCTTTGCATTGCGGAGGTGACATATTTAAGGACAGCAGAGAACCAGCTTTCTTGGAAACACTTGCTTTTTGCGAAGATGAAAAGATAATTGATTATTTTTCAGATGAGTATACTATTAATTGCATTGTCAATGATGAAGGAACATTTATGTTTGCCTTTATCAGTGAAGTTATTGATATAATGCTCGATAACCAAAAATACGCTACAGCAGAGATTTATATAGAACGTGCAATAAAACATAATAAGAAAACTTATGAGAAGATGTCAAGAATAATCAGAAACGCTAATCCGATATATTGTAAAATGTATCATATCGAACCTACAGATGAACAATATAATCAGAAAAAATCGCGCCTTTGTACTTATTATTATAATAGCTTTAATAATATCGTTTATTTATTTACTCATTTTGGAGAAAACGGTGACGCTAAAGTTCTAACCAACATAGTTTCAGTAAAGAGTAAAAATGGAACAGCTTCTTTAAAAGAGCGTGTTTTCGAACTCAACAGAATACATGATGATATTCTGTCATTAAAAAGTGAATTGGAAGGAAATAATGATTGGGAGTGATAAATATGCCGAAATACTGTTATAATTATGACTCAGGTGATTATGAATACATAGACGAAAATGGATACAGTTGGGATCAAGGCAACTATGTCTATAATTGGGATGATAGTGAATATCGCCGTGAAGAAGAGGAAGAAAAAAATCTTTGGGATGAAGATGATGATTAAAAACGACTTTTATAACACAATAAGAAACCATGAATATCATCAAATTAGAAATACATAGAGTAGAAAATATAATTTCTGTTTCCCTATTGACAAATTAATCGAAATATGTTACACTATTAAAGTAATAGACAGGTCTATACGCATTTAGACGAAATGATTTTTACGCAAGATGCGAAAAATAGCGATTTATCGTATGTCATCATTTCTGTCAATGATACACAGAATTTTGGCACTATATTGCAAAATATAGTGCCTTTTATTTTTGCCTGAATATAGGCTTTGGAATTGTCAAGAAATGTGCAGTCATAGAATACCCAAAATCTGAAATAGGCATATATCAGGAAGCGTGATGAGATCGTTGCTTTGAATTTCTTAG
>JAGKUT010000150.1 GCA_021152765.1 Actinomycetes bacterium | reverse complement strand
GGACGGAATGCCCACGATATTGTCCATGCTTGTGAATCTGTTGTTACATTTGTAACTGTTCCCAACTGCGTATTTCCTACGTTTGAGAGAATACCGGTTTTGTTGTCATCGGTCAGGATAAACGAGCAGGAACGAGCAGCTTTTGTTTCGGTAGACGATCGTGCCCAAAAGTAATCATTGCCCGACTCAATATTGAGGTAGGTCTTTTCTGCCACAAATTCCCAAACGCTGCCATTTACTTTGCCGAGGTAGAGGCCGGAGGCCACGTTGCGCAAGGCAATCTTCTTATTTTCTTCTAATCCTAGTGGCCTATGTTTCTTAACTAATTCCCTCGTAGCAATCTCACCTAAATCAGTTAAAGCAACTTCTATATCTGTCATGTTATCTCTTAGTGATTCTTTTCTTAGACCTTTATATTCTTTATAGTCTGAGGCTTTCATTCCTGACCATTCTTTGTATATTTCATTTGTTAATATCGCATATTCATAGTTTTCTTTTATACCTGTTTCTTTCCACGCATCTGTTAGTTTATTTCTATTAAGTATTGCGGTTAATCTTTTCTTTATCCATTCATCATCGTATCCACGTTTTTTATAATAGTTTATGGCTCTGTTTATTGCTTTTTCCGGGTCAAATACTTCATCAATTCTTTCACTACCAACATTTGCTAGCCATAGTTTAAAAGGTTCTGCTTTAGGACTTGGAACTGATTCTATAAGTCTTAGTATTCCTTTTGTATCAAGTGTATCTGTTAAATAATTTTTTCCATCTTTACTAGACTTCATTTTCAGTTGTACGATTTTTTCGTACAACTGACTTCCCTCTTTATTTAGTTTCCTTTTTAAGTCTGTCCAATATCTTTTTGGAATATTACTATCTGTTAGTGCACTTATTACATCTACTACACTATAATAGTAATCTTCCTTTTCTTTATCCCATATACTTCTTATTTCTTTTTCTTCAAATAAGTTTGAGATTGTTTCTATTTTATTCATAATATTCCTCACTTTCTTTATAATTTAGTAAATTTTTTTATAAATTAATTTTAAGTAAATTATTTGTTTTAATAAAAAGTAAATTTTCATTTACTTTCTATTCTGCATTTTTAACAGGTATTCCCAGATGTTCATATGCTTTTTTAGTTACTATTCTTCCGCGTGATGTTCTTTTTAATAGTCCTTGTTGTAATAGATATGGTTCATATACTTCTTCTATTGTTGTTACTTCTTCTCCTATTGATGATGAAAGTGCTTCTATTCCAACTGGTCCACCATTAAATTTATCTATTATTGATCTTAGTAAGTTATAGTCTGTTTGGTCTAATCCTAGTGAGTCTACTTTTAATTTATCTAGTGCCATTTTTGTGATATCTAAGTCTATTTTTCCGTCTCCTAGTACTAGTGCGAAGTCTCTAACTCTTCTAAATAGTCTATTTGCAATTCTTGGTGTTCCACGGCTACGTCTAGCTAATTCATGTGCGGCTTCTTCTGTTATTGGACAGTCTAAAACATTACTTGTTCTATTTACTATTTGTGTTAATTCATCTTCTGTATAGAAGTTTAGTTTTGATATTATTCCAAATCTATCTCTTAATGGTCCTGTTAGATCTCCTGCTCTTGTTGTTGCTCCTACTAGTGTGAATGGAGGAAGATCTATTTTTATATTTCTACTTGATGATTCTGTTCCTACTATTATATCTAGTGTGAAGTCTTCCATTGCTGAATAAAGTATTTCTTCTATGAATTTTGGGATTCTATGTATTTCATCAATAAATAATACATCTCCTGGTTCTAGGCTTGATAATACTGCTGCTAAGTCTCCACTTTTTTCTATTGCTGGTCCACTTGTTGTTTTTATATTTGTTCCAAGTTCGTTTGCGATTATAAATGATAGTGTTGTTTTTCCTAATCCTGGTGGCCCATATAATAATACATGGTCAAGTGCTTCATCTCTCATTTTTGCTGCTTTTATAAATATATTTAAATTTTCTTTTATTTCTGTTTGTCCAACATATTCATCTATTGATGTTGGTCTTATTGCTTGTTCAAATGATTCTTCTTTATCTACTATATTTAGTTTTTCTTGCATTTGTTACCTCCTATTTTAGTAATAGTTTTAATGCTTCTTTTACTTGCTCTTCTAACGCATTTCCTTTGTTAATATGTGGTAATACTTTATTGATATCATTTGATTTATATCCTAAAGCTTTTAATGTTTCTACTAATTCTGTATTATCAATATTTTCTGTTAAGTCTATATTTGCATCTAATTTTCCTTTTAAATCTAGTATTATTTGTTTTGCGACTTTTTCTCCTATTTTAGGGAATTTTTTTAGATATAAAATATTTTCTCTTTGTATCGCGTCTACTATTCCTTCTATTGAACCAGTGGCTAATATTGGTAATGCCATTTTACATCCTAATCCTTTTACATTTATTAGTTTTAAAAATAATTCTTTTTCTTGTTTTTCTTTAAATCCGTATAATGTTATTTCATCTTCTCTGACATTTTGATATACGTATATTCTATAGTGTGTTCCTACATTAAATGTATATGGATTTCCTGTATATATTTGGTATCCTATACCATTATTATCTACTGTTATATAACTACTTTCTATTTCTGTTACTTTTCCTTCTATATATGAATACATTATTATCACCATTATAATTATACAAAAACATTTGTTTGTTTGTCAACCTGTTTAATTTTATATTCTTTATTATTTTCATTTACTAACATGTATGTTGTTTCATAAATTCTTTCGTCACTACAGTATTC
>JAGKUT010000149.1 GCA_021152765.1 Actinomycetes bacterium | reverse complement strand
TCCTTAACTAAACAATGCAAGTATTCTATTGTTGAATCAGACTTATTCTCTCGTGCATTGTCTGCTTTAAAACGACGATATTGTTGCATATAAACTTTATATTTGCCGTATTTCTTCATAATCTTTTCAATAGTATCAAAAGACATTAACCCTTCGTTATTATAACTTAAGAAGATATACTTAAATTTTGCATTTTTAATGAGGTCATTAAAAACATCTGCGACTTTATTCTTTACGCAGAATACACTTTTTTGTTTAGCATAATCACGCAAGCCTGTTTTCCCTTTAATTTCAGGATTATCATATCTTGCAATTGTTTCAAGAAGATGGTAGTTTGAACAATATTGTCGTGCATTATACGGTGGATCAAGGTACAATATATCACCAGAAACATTCTTTATGAGTTCACTTGTGTCCTCATTATATACCTTACACTTGGCAGTTCCTTGTATTATGGGAAGTGCAACAAGTTCCATCTCTTTTAATGCGGATTTTTTAAGCTTTTTAAGATAAGCTCCATAAACAGATGCCGTATTAGCATACTTATCAATACTGTTTAACAATGAACCCAATAAAAAGAAATATTCGTTCTCGTTGATTTTACCTTGATTAAACCAATCTTCAATAGCAATTCTTATAGCATCACACTTCTTAGCGTTAAAGTCAGAGAAATATAATCTTCTATATTCTTTTTTTTACCTATCATATATCCAAGTGTATAATTTCTACTACTTATACTTGAACATGTTAGTATTATATCTCCTATTCCACATGATAATAATACTGTTTCTTTTTTTCCTTTTAAATCCATAACTATTTCTTTTGTTTCTTTTACTACTTTTGTTAAGTATGCGGCTTTTGTTGATTCAGAAAGGTTCATTCCACCTATTATTCCTGATCCTATTGCGTATATATTTTTTATTGTTCCACATACTTCTGTTCCTATAATATCTTTTGTATGTTCTATATTTATGTATTTTTCATTAAATATATTTTGAATATTATTTTTTCCTGCTAGTGTAAGTGATATTGATTGTTTTTCTATTACGTCTTTTGCGAAACTTGGTCCAGATAGTACATAAATATCCTTTGTTTTTAATATTTCTTTTACCATTTGATATGGAAATTTTCCATTATTTATCCCTTTTGATGTTATTAGTATTGATGTTTCTTTTATATTATTTTTTAGTTTTGATAGTTCTTGTTCTATTATACTTGTTGGAAGTGCGATAACTATTAATTCATATTTCTTTTCTATTTTGTTTATGAATTCTATTTTATTAGATAGTTTTATATTTGGAAATAGTTTTTCATTTTTATGTGTGTTTTTTAAGTTATCTATTTCTTCTTTTATGGATGAGTAAACTGCTACATTGTTTTTTTCACTTAATATATTGGAAAGAGCAAGTCCATATGCACCTGCTCCTATTATTAGTATATTCATATTACCTCCTAGCTAAAGTTGAACATTAACCAACTTGGTTTAATTAGCATTAGTAGTCCTATTATAAGCATTAATATTCCACCTATTAGGTGTGAATATTTTGTATATCTTGTTGATATAGCTTTTATATTTAGTGTAAGCATTGCGATTACAAACACTATTATATCGTCTATTAAGAAAAATAGTATATATAAAAGTATGTATAACGTTGTTTGAGTTTGTGTTAGATTGTTAAGTGCTAGAACGTTTGTGAATAATACTGGTATTCCTGCTGAACAAGCAAGTTCTATTATGTTCACACTTGCTGCTAAAATCATTACTCCTATTAATGCTAATATAAAGCTTTTTTCTGATGTTATTTTTCTTATTCTTGTCATTATATTTTTTCTTTTGTTGTTATCTACTACTTCACATCCTGAGCCTGTTTTTATACTTCTATAGAAGCTTCTTAGGTTAATGAAGGCCCCTGTTAATGCGACTAAAGCAATTAGTATTTTGAACCATGATACTTTCGTTAATAATGTTGTTGTTATTCCTAACCATGCAAACATAAATAGTAAATATACTACTACTGATGTAAACAGGAATGTTATCCCTAGGCACCACATTTTTTTTCTATCTTTCATATTAAATAGCATGCTGATTAAGAATATTAATACCCACATTGCGCATGGATTAAATCCATCTATTGTTCCTAATACTATTGATAGTACTGGAAGTGATAGATTGGCTGGATTTATTTCTTTTCCAAATACATTTATTGTCTTTATTTCTCCATTTATCATTTTTAAATCTGGTACTTCTTTATCTTCTAGTATCGGTTTAACCATATTTGTTTCTTTCTCATTTGAAAATTTTTCTACTAGTTCTTTTATGCCATCACCAATTCCATCACTAAATCCTATATAGTAATAGTTTCCTATTACTGTAAATGGTACATTAGGTGAATCTATTCCTAATTTATCTTTTACTTTTATCATTTTTTGTAGATTATCTTTATGGCTATCCACTTCGTATAAATGGATTTTTAAATTATCATATTCTTCTTTTAATGTATTTAGATATTCTATTTCTGCTTGGCAGTGCATACATGTTTCTGAATGAAATAGATATAGGTTTACTTTTTCTTTTGCACTTATACTAATTGGTAGTAATAGTAAGATTGTTAGTATTAAGAATTTAAGTTTTTTCATGATAGTCTTTCAATCTCCTTAACTATTTCTTTCTTTGTTTTTTCTCCAATTAGTCTTCCTATTTCGTTTTCTTTTTCATCCAAGAATACTAGTACTGGAATTATATCTCCAATATTATATTTATTTACCATTTCTTCATCCATATCATAG
>JAGKUT010000148.1 GCA_021152765.1 Actinomycetes bacterium | reverse complement strand
CAAGATAATTTACTTTTTTTCTTTATGTCAAGAAAAAGTTATATGAAATTTCAAATTAGGGGTGTTTATTTTACATTTTTTTTGTTATAATTATTATTAGAATAATGAGGGTGGAAAATATGGATAGTGTTAAGGACATATTGTCTAAATTTAAAGATAATTTAGATAAGATAATTGTTGATTATAAGAATAAAGTTTCTGATATTGAAAAAGAAGAGGATTTTATTCAAGTTTTAGGTGATTTAGTTAATTATAGTAAAAGTGATAGTTTGCTTTTACCGTTTTATGATGAAACAATTTTGTCTAGAGTTTTTGAACGTGTTTTTCCACTTTCTAATACTGAAATAAATAAGTTGAAGGCTGCAAAATATTTAATTGATGCAAGTAAGAATATTGATAAGGGCCATTTTCCTCAATATAATGAGTGTGTTAAAGATGTTGAGAATATTAATAAAAAAATTAATAAGTTTTATGAAAAATTATTGTCTAATGATGAGTTAAAGTCTGATAAGGAAGAGTATAATTCAAAAATTACAAGTTTGTCTTATATTTTTGATATTATTGGGGATGATAAGTTTATTGGTTTAATTGAAGATGTTGATTCTTTTCAGGAAACTATTAATATGTGTAAGTTAGATGCTGAAGAGGTTAATGTTATTTTGAATGTTGCTATTAAGTCTAATTTAGAGTTTTTAGATTCTAATGGCGTGGTTATTGATAATATTGATAGTGATATGATGCAAGAAAATAGTATTATTCAGGATAAGATTAGTGATTTAAGTAATCTTCTTGGGAATGAGTAGGAGGTTTTTATGGAACTTAAAAATTATTTGGTTAATTTGCTTTCTAATATCATTCATGATAGGTTACAAATGTTGTCTGAAACTAAGAATGGTATGAAGAAAACTGATGATTATAAAAAAGTTGAAGATTTATTTAGTGATATAAATAATATTATTAATGTTGATGATGATTTTTTGAAGGATGTTTTATCTGGAATAACTGATCAGGAGACTGTTGATGGTATTATTTCTAATGTTGATATGATTAAGATAGTTCTTAAGGGTAAAAGTGAAGGCCTTGATTTGGATATTGATAGTTCTCAAGAGGAACTTGTTAAGGGTGTTTATGAGATTGTCAATAATTATAGAGAGGAATTAGAAGCTAAGAATAATGAAACAAGGGATTATTTAGAGTCTTTTATTTCTAAATGTCAGTCTTTGAGTGCTGAGATTGGTACAGGTGTTGTTCGAGATATCGGTACTTTAGATGAGATTTTTTCTGAAAATAATGTTCCTCTTGAGGATATAATAAGGGCTAAGTATGACATTTTACGTAATAATAATAAGAATTATAATACTCAGTTAGATGATAATGTTAAAGAGGAAGTTCAATTAAGAATTGTTTTTAAAGATCTTGATATTGATTTTGACTTGTTCAGTGATATTGAGAAAAGATTGCTTGTTGAATGTAATATTGATTCTATTAGTGAGATGGTTAAGTTTATTATTGATAATAAGTTAAATATTAGCAGTGATAATTTATTTATGTTGTTACTTTTATCTAATGTTTCTATTTTATCTAATATTTTGGAGATATGTGAGTCTTACGATTTTGATATTAATAGGTTATTTGGAATTCCAGGAGTATTTGTTTCTAAAGATGTCAATGTTTCCAATATATTAGATGGTAATCGTAATGATGAGGAGTTTTATATTATTGAGAGATTTCAATATATTCAACCAATGTATGAATTATTTTTGGATAATATAACTTTATTGGAAGCAAATAACAGAAGTGTTAGTGATTGCTTTAAGTATAATATGTTATCATTAATTGTTCCGGATTTGTCTAAGAATATTACTATTTTATCTGATTTATCTCTTAGCAACAAGGATTTCAGTGTTGTTGTTATTAATCCTTTCTTGGCTACTTCAAGGTCTGGTTTTGAGGAATGTGGTTTATCTGATTATATTAAGAATAATCCACTTAGACTTACAACTTCTTATTATAGATTAAAGTCTATTTCAGCTAATATTATTAATGCTCGTAGGAATGGACAAGTAATATTTAGAAGTTTAAGTGATAAGAAAAATTATTGGCTTACAAAGAATATTACTAGAGGGGTGAAATAAATGGATTTTTTGAAGAAGTATGAGTTAAGTGATGAAGATATAAACATTATTGAGAATAATAATTATGAAAATATTATTAATGTTGTTATTTATAATAAAAATAATGTTTGTGAGGTAATTGATTATCTTTTATCTATAGGTATTGAAGTGCCTGCACTTGCTCAGATGTTATCTGATCGTCTTGATTTATTTATGAAATCTATTGATGATATCATTATCTTTGGAACTGACATGGGAGCATTGGTAAGTCTAGTGATTGTTTCTCGTGAGCTGTTTGCATGCAAGGTTCCAAAACCTGAATGGCCGGTATTCAATGCATTGAATAATGTTATGGCTTCAGATCCCCGAACTTCGCCGACTATGATTCTGTCGGGCCTTTGCCTGAGAGAGTTCTTGACCAGGTCCTGAATGGTGATTTCACCTTCATTTTCAATGTTGACAGATCTTGCTTCCATGCGAATAAGGTGCTTATGAGGAATCTGAAGCTCCAATGTATCTTCAACGCTTATGATTCTCTCCTTGGGATTTATGAAAATGGAAAGGGCGTTGAGCAAAGTGGTTTTTCCTGAACTGGTTCCCCCTGAGACAATGATGTTTGCCGGCTTTACCCCCAATCCATCTACGCAAAGCCATAAAAAGGAGGCGATTTCACTAT
>JAGKUT010000008.1 GCA_021152765.1 Actinomycetes bacterium | reverse complement strand
AATATATTATTTAATATATTCCTTTCCACCCATATATGGTCTTAATACTTCTGGAATCTTAATACTTCCATCCTCTTGTAAATTATTCTCTAAAAGAGCTATTAAAGCACGTGTAGAAGCCAAAACAGTATTATTTAAAGTATGAGGATAGTAATTACCCTTTTCACCCTTTACTCTAATACCTAATCTTCTAGCTTGAGCATCCCCTAAAGTAGAACAAGATCCAACCTCAAAATATTTTTGTTGACGTGGACTCCAAGCCTCAACATCACAAGACTTAACCTTTAAATCAGCTAAATCACCACTACAACACTCAAGAGTTCTAACTGGTATATTTAAATTTCTAAAAATCTCAACAGTATATTGCCACATCTTATTATACCAATCCATAGACTCTTCAGGCTCACAAATAACAATCATCTCTTGTTTTTCAAATTGATGAACACGATAAATTCCTCTTTCTTCAATACCATGAGCACCAACTTCTTTTCTAAAACATGGAGAATAAGAAGTCATAGTTATAGGTAACTCTTGCTTATTAATCATTTGACCTTTAAACTTACCAATCATAGAATGTTCACTAGTACCAATTAAATATAAATCCTCACCCTCAATTTTATACATCATTGCGTCCATTTCTTCAAAAGACATAACGCCAGTAACAACATCACTTCTAATCATAAAAGGTGGAATACAATAAATAAAATTCTTATCTATCATATAGTCACGAGCATAACTAAGCATCGCACTAACAAGTCTAGCAGCATCACCCATTAAATAATAGAATCCATTACCACTAGTTCTACCAGCACTCTCCTTATCAAGTCCATTAAAACTTTCTAATATATCCGCATTATATGGAATCTCATAATTAGGAACAACTGGTTCACCAAACTTTTCAATTTCAACATTACATGAATCATCAGGACCAATCGGAACACTATCATCAATAATATTAGGAATAACCATCATCTTTTCATGAATATCCTTCTCTAACTCAACTTCACGATTTTCTAACTCTACTATTTCATTACTAATCTTACCAATTTCTTCCTTAATTAAAGAAGCCTCATCCTTCTTGCCATCACGCATTAAATTACCAATTTCTGAACTCTTACTATTTTTTAAAGCACGTAATTCATCACCACGACTCTTACATTTACGATACTCTAAATCCATATCATAAATTTGATCAACAAGTTCTAATTTTTTTTCTTGGAATTTTTTCTTAATATTTTCCTTAACTAAATCCTTATTTTCTCTTATTAACTTAATATCTATCATAAAATACCTCCCAAATTTCTAAAAAAAGACCATCATAGGAGCGATTAACGCGGTACCATCCTACAACAGTCTTAATTAAGATAACGGCTACACACCGGAAATTATTAATTTCTCTCCAGAGTAGATTCATAAGACTTACATATTAGTTCACACCTTCCACTAACTCTCTAAAAAGCAATAATCCTACTACTAATCTCCTTCATCAATTTACAAAAATATTTTAACACCACAAACAAAAACTGTCAATATTATTTAATAATTCTTGCAATATCACCAGTTTTTACCATATGAGCATTCGCATCATCAGTATCAATATGCATCTCAAACGCATAATTAGGACTTACTTTAAATTGAACATTATATAAAACTCCACCTTTTTCTCCAGGTAGTTCAACATTAACACTTTTCATACCCTCAAATCCAAACTGGGCCATTTGCTCAGGAGTTATATGAATATGACGAGTCGCAATAATACATCCCTCACTCAATTCAATACTTCCATTAGGACCAATCAAAGTAACTCCTTCACTACCAGCTAAATCACCTGAATCTCTAACAGGAGGTTTAACACCCAACTTAAAAGCATCAGTCAAAGAAACCTCAACTTGTGTATAAGATCTAAGTGGTCCTAAAACTCTAACCTTTTGAATCTCACTCTTTTCAGTTTTAATAGTTACAAAACAATTAGAAGCAAACTCACCAGGTTGTACAAGTTCCTTAACAACCTCTAATTTAGCTTCTTCACCAAATAATATTTTAAAATCACGCTCACATAAATGAACATGTCTATTAGAAACACCTAATACAACATCCATATTATTACCTCCTATCACATATTAACACATTAAAAAAAAAAATTCAATCATACAAAGAAAAAAAAGAACATACACTTAACTGAAAGGAGCAAAAATGAACACATACTTTAATGAAGAAATATTTCCAAATAAAAAAGAAAAAAAAGAATATACACCGCAAAATATAATAAATATTCCAAATATAGAAGCACTACTAAAATTCAACAAAGGAAAAAAACTAACAATACATATGGGATTTCCAAACTCAAAAGAACATAAAGACATAACAGGAATATTAGAACAATCAAATGAAGAATATATAACACTCTCTAATCCTCAAACAGGATCGTGGAATCTTCTGCCAACACTATATATAGACTACATAACATTTGATGAAAATATTAATTATAACTAATTGATTTAAAAGATAAAATTTGCTATAATTATTATGGTGATAATATGGATATACTAATATACTCATTAATAGTTTTTATAATAATATGTTTAATACTTATCTGGGTTATAAGTACATATAATAAATTTCAATCATTCATAATAAGAATAAATGAATCAGAAGCAAGCATTGATACTACACTAAGAAAAAGATTTGACCTATTAAATAAATCAATTGGAATAATAGAAGAAAACACAAAAGAAAAAAACGTATTAGAAATAATAGGAAAAATAAGATCAAAAAAACTATCTAACTTCGACTTAGATAGACAATTATATGATGCCATAAATGAATACACAAGATATAAAGAAAAATATAATGATTTAAAAAACAACACTGACTTTCTAAAAATAGATATAGAACTAAATGAAACAGAATCAGAAATAGTAGCATTAAGAAAATACTATAACGATATAATTACAGACTACAATAAACTAGCAAAATCATTCCCATCTAACTTAGTAAGAATTATGTGCAAATACAAAAAAAAGCCATACTTTGATGGAAAAAATATGGACGATGATATCACTAACGATTTCAAACTATAACGTTAGTGATTTTCTTTTATCAGGAACATCCTTAGCTATCTGAATTAAATAATTAATATATCTACTATCACAAACATTAATGCCTAAATCAACCAAATCATTAATAAACAAATCACTAACATCTTTCGCAAAAACAATTTCTTCTCCATGAAAAATAACTAACTTATTATATATGATACAAGGACTTAATCCCCTACACCTCAAAACATACAATAAATCATCCTTATTAAAACTATCTATATTCTTCATAAAACCACCTATTAAAAATTTTACACTAAACTAAATATAGAAACAATCCCTATTGAAAAAATTAACAAATTATTTTATAATTAAATAGAGGTGGAAAAATGAACAATTTAATAATTAAAAAAGACAAATCATCAATTATTACATCCTTACTTTTCTTAATACTAGGTATATGCCTACTAATAAATCCTGCAGGAATGGTAAAATTCATAACATACATAATAGGAGTAATATTCGTAGTATATGGAAGCATAAAACTATATAACTACTATAAATCAAAAGAATCAATATCTAATATCCAACTTACACTAGGAATAACTGCTATAGTAGTAGGAATAATAATAATGTTCTGTAACGGAGTAATAGAATTTGTAATAAGATTAATAATGGGTGGATTTATTCTAGCAAATGGAATAAACAAATTAATAGTTGCTTTAAATAGTAAAGAAACAAACAACAAATGGACAACCCTACTTGCTATATCAATAATATTAATAGTTGTAGGATTATATGTAATACTTAAAACTAATATAGTATTATCATCAATTGGAATCGCATTAATAATTTACTCATCAATAGACCTAATTAGTTATCTAATATATCCAAAAAATAAGGACATAATAAAATAGTGAATTAATCACTATTTTTTTTCTTGAAAACATAGAATATTAATAATATAAAACATCCACCAGATGCATAAATTAAATACTTATAATCAAAAGAAGAACCTTCTTTACTATCAATAACATTATCATCTTCAATTTTAATTATATATTCGCCATCCTTAGAATACATATACTGTTCACGAGCAAACTTAGCTATATATTCGGGATCTTTCAACTTCTGAATATCACTTGTTAAATTTTCTTCCTTTTTCTGTAAAGTAGTTAACTCATTTTGTAGACTAGCTTTTGATTTTTCTAAAACCATAATTCTATATGAGTAATAACAAAGATTAAAAATAAAATATCCAATAACAAACAAAGATATAGGAATAAAAATTGCTTTTCTTTTTTTTGCTTTTTTATTTTTTCTTCTAGCCATATACTCACCTACTTTACTCTATAAAGTATATCATTTTTTTAACATTTTTTCAACTATACGACATATTAAATTTTCAATAAAAAAACCAATAATAATAGATAAAACCTCAATATAATGAAAAATTCCAAAATTGATATATCTAAGAATAATAAAATATAATAAAGTCAAAACTAAAATCAACATAAAAGACAATATCAAACTCAATATACCTTTACCTATAATATACTTATAATTTAAACCAACAATAAAAGAAAAAAAAGCACCAAACAAAATAGAAAACAAAATAGTCTTAATCTGAACAATTATACTCATTTGAATAACTTACTAAATACACCCTCTTCCTTTTTCTTTAAAGAATCAGTATAAGATAAACTATTAATTTTACCCTTAATAACAACGTTACCTTGAAAAGTATCCAGTTTAACAATTTCCAATTCTTCACCTTTTATAACCATATAACCCATAACAGTATCCATCAAAAACTCTTCATTATCAAAACTATCAATTTTCTTAACACCACTAACACTAATATTCTTACGTTCATTAATAGATATACTATGACTACTAGTAATAATTTCCTTGTCCATAAATACCTCCTAAAAATATATATGAAAAAATCAGGAAAATAATTCCTGATTAATTTTTAATAAAGAATTCATCATACCAAACTAAGAAACAATAAACAGCCCAAACTTTTTTATAATTATCTCTTTTTCTATTTCTATGATCATCAAGTAACTTCATAATTTTCTTATTATTAAATAATTCCAAACTAATAGGAGAATTAAACTTGTCCTTAATCATATTATAAACAGCATCTTCTCTAACCCACTCTCTTAAAGGAACAGGGAAACCTAACTTTTCTTTCTTATAAGCTTCTGTTGGAATATCTCTTTTAGCAGCCTCTCTTAAAGCTACTTTAGTATTCTCTTTAGTTATCTTATGATCATAAGAAATAGTACGAGCTAACTTAAATACCTCAATATCAGTAAAAGGAACACGACCTTCTATTGAATTAGCCATAGTCATCTTATCAGCCTTTTGTAAGATATCCTTAACTAACCAAAACTTAATATCAATAGCCTGCATCTTAGTAACATTACCTTGTCCACTTTGTTCCTTATAATAAGGAGCACATATTTCTTTATTACTAGGATAATTAGCCTTAAAATTAACTATCTTATGAGCTTCCTTCTCTAAGAAAACTTTATTAACACTAATATAATCTTCCTCCAAAGTTCTACCACTTCTAACTAAAAAATTAATACCCCTAACCTCAGGTAATAAACTACAAACTTTAGAAACACCTCTTCTAAACCAGAAAGGCAATTTATTATAAAATTTCGCATCTATATATCTTCTATAATATCCATATCCACCAAAGAACTCATCAGCACCCTCACCAGATAAAACAACTTTTACATCTTTACTAGCTAACTCAGCAACAAAATATAAAGCAATCGCAGCTGGATCCGCAACAGGCTCATCAAAATGATACATTAACTTAGGAATAATATTAATATACTCTTCCTTAGTAATAGCCTTACTAACATTCTCAATACCCAACTTACTAGCTAAATCCTTCGCATACTTTGTTTCATCATATCTTGGATCATCAGAACCAACAGTATAAGTTTTATTAGGTTTAGCAAGTGAAACAATATAAGAAGAATCAATACCACTACTTAAGAAAGATCCAACCTCAACATCACTTATCATATGATGTTTTACACTTTCCTTCATAGTCTCACTAATATCATCAACTAATTTATCATAATCATCTGATTTCTCATCAAAAGTTAAATTAAAATATTTATTTAAATCTAATTTACCATTTTTATACCTAAAATAATAACCAGGCTCTAACTTATATACATTCTTAAAAAATGTATCATTTAAAGGAGAATAATTAAAACTTAAATATGCAGGAATAACATCACGATTTAATTCCTTAACAAAATCTTCATTATCCAAAAAAGCCTTAATTTCAGAAGCAAACATAAACTTATCATCAGTATAATAATAGTAAAAAGGTTTAATACCAAAATGATCCCTTGCTCCAAATAACTCTTTATTATTCTTATCCCATATTACAAAAGCAAACATACCTCTTAACTTATCTAAAATACCTTCACCATACTCCTCATAACCATGAAGAATAACCTCAGTATCAGACTTAGTAGAAAACTCATGTCCACATTTAACTAAATCTTCTTTTAATTCCTTATAATTATAAATTTCACCATTAAAAATAATGATTAAATTACCATCCTCATTATAAATAGGTTGCTTACCACCCTCTAAATCTATAATAGATAACCTTCTATGGCCTAACGCAACATTTTCATCAATGTATTTACCCTCTCCATCAGGGCCTCTATGAATAATTCTCTTTAACATCAAATCAAGATTTTTATCCTTCTTTTTTTCATCCCATTTATTTACAAATCCACATATTCCACACATATTATGCCTACTTTCTAACAACATTAATTATACTATAATAATAAATCTTTGTAAATTAATAAACAAAAAATGTAGGAATTACCCTACATTTTTTATTGCCTCATTAACACATTCCATATCATCCAAATGATACTTAACGCCTTTAATAATTTGATAATCTTCATGACCTTTACCTAAAATAAGTAAAACATCATTATCTTCAAGCATTGAAACACCTTTATTAATAGCTGCTTTTCTATCAAATATAACCTCATAATTTTTATTATGAACACCTTCTAAAATATCATTCATAATAAGATTTGGATCTTCATTTCTAGGATTATCATTAGTAAATATTACATAATCACTATTGTCACTAGCAATTCCACCCATTATAGGTCTTTTTAAACTATCTCTATTACCACCACAACCGATAATAGTAATAATTCTACCCTTACAGAATTCATGAGCATTATCCAAAACTTTTTTAACCGCGTCAGGCTTATGAGCATAATCAACAAAAATACTATTAGTACCGAACTTAACCATTTCCATTCTACCACGAGGAGCCTTAACATCCAATGATAAAATAGAATCAATAGAAAAGCCAAAACTATTAATAAGCATAACAGCCATCATATAATTATAAATATTATACTTACCAACCATATCAATAGTTTTCTCGTAAGTCTTACCTAAATAATCAAATTTAAAATCAATACCTAAATTAGTTAACTTAATATCATAAATACTAACGTCACCTTTATTCTCACTAATAGTAACATTATTATTACCATCAATTAAGAACATTTTACTATGATCATCGTCGATATTTACAACACAATTTTTATTACCTCTTAACATATGAAATAACTTAACTTTACATAATGCATATGCCTCAATTGTTTTATGATAATCCAAATGATCTTGACTAATATTAGTAAATCCACATGCATCAAATTGTAACCCATAAACACGATTTAAATCTAAAGCATGACTACTAACCTCCATAACAACATATTCCATGCCATTATCTTTACACTCGGATAATATTCCATATAACTCATCAATTAAAGGAGTTGTATTATTTAACTCTCTAACAAAAGAATCCATATAAAATCCAATAGTACCAATATAAGCGACTTTACATCCCAAATCTTTAAGCATATTGTAAACTAAGAAACAAGTTGTAGTCTTTCCACTAGTACCAGTAACACCAATTAATTTTAAATCCTTAATCTTATCATAATAAGTATTATAAATATAATCTAAATAATATTGATTAGTATTATCAACATGAACAGTTTCAACAGAATAATCACCTGTTTCACAAATTATTTTACTAGCTCCATTATCAATAGCAGCCTCAATATAATCATGACCATCAGTGTCTACCCCACGTAAAGCAATAAAAGTATCACCTTTCTTAACTTTTCTCGAATCAGTAACTAACATAAATACCTCCTACTCATTAAATATATCAGGTAAATCATTTTCTAAAAGAACATATGCACCAGCATCACAATCTCTACCTACTATATTAAATGCTTCCTTTACATCATCTATTACATATAAATTAGACTCATCATAATTATTATCCTTTAAAGCATCTTGAATAGCACGAGTTTGCTTATGACCTACTAAAATTACCTTGTCACAAACTTTACTAATCTCTACACCAAATTGATAATTATAATCATACTCCTTATCCTTCAACTCAATCATACCAGGAGTAACAATAACCTTCTCGCCAGGCATTAACGATAAAGCCTCAACTGCCATACTAGAACCAACAGGATTAGAATTATAAGCATCATCAATAATATTAATATTACCCATTTTCTTCATCTGTAAACGATGCTCAATTGGTTTAATACTTCTAACACCCCTTTGAATATCAGAAATATTCATACCTAATTCATGACTTAAAGCAATACCAGCAAGTATATTATAAATATTAGCTCTACCAATTAAAGAACTAGAAAATTCATAATCAGTTCCATCTATATTAACCTTAAAACTCATTCCTTTATATGTATATTTAATATCAAAAGCACGATAATCACAATCATTATCGATACCTACCCAAACAATACGACAATCATTCTTAATAGAATAACCAACTTGTTTAGGATCATCCGCATTAAGTACTCCAATACCATCATGAGGTAATGACTCAATTAATTCAAACTTAGTTTTAATAATATTTTCTTCAGTTTTAAAACTATCCAAATGAGCTACACCAATACGAGTTATAATACCATACTTAGGATGAACGAAATCACATAATTCTTTGATTTGTCCTACCTCACAAGCACCCATTTCAGCAATAAAATATTCCAAAAACTTATCCATTTTATTATTAATAGTAAGCATTAATCCATAAGGAGTATTATAATTTTGAGGAGTCGGCATAACATCATATTTAACCTTCATAATATCAGCTAAAATATTCTTACTACTAGTTTTGCCATAACTTCCAGTAACACCAATAACACTCATACGATTCATATTCTTTAACTTACTCTTAGCCATATTAAAGAAATGTAAATAAACCATCTTCTCAACAGGCTTATTAATAACATTAACTAAATAAATAACAAAACTATTTAAACTAGCTAAAACACCAAATAAGAAATAAACATAATTACTATCCTTATAGAATATTACTAAAAGAACATATAAAATAAATAAAGTAATACACATTCTTCCAATTCTCTTAGTTAATTTCAATCCAATCTTAACCTGTTCAAACTTTAAATAATCATAATAATATATAAACATTATAAAATAAAAAACAGCCATCAAATATCCGATATCAATACCAAATAAACCAATAATAACAATAATCGAAAATAACCAATCAACAGTTAAAATTGACTTTTTATAATTATTGAAAATCCATTTAACATATCTATTAGAATTATTATAAAAATTCTGTTGTAACATATGAAAACTCTTCTTACTTCTTAAAATAACATATAAGAAATAACACATAAAAAATAAAATCTTACCCATATACATCACCTAATAAAATTATATCACAAAAAAAAACTAATCCATATAATAAAAGAAAAAATAGTAGAAATAATCTACTATTGAATATTAATAAACAGTTGATTTAGATACTGAAATTACAGGTCGAATACCAATATAACTAACATTAGATAAATCTGTATCAAGACATCCACCATTACAAACACACCAAACCTCATTTTCTGTATCTGCTTTAGGAGTACTTGTCCAATATGCCACAACATCTTCTTGCGCATTATCACAACCATAAGAATCACATTCATGCATATTATTAAATAGCCATGAAAAACTTTCTTGTCTTGATTGTTGACTTGCATTTTGATAATAATAACCTGCTTCATCTCCAGAAGCCATTGAACCAAAGTAGTATCCTTCTCCATCTTTAGACCATAAAGAATTTTCAGTTGCAGCAGCAATTTCTTCAGCAGATATTAATCTAGCCTTTTTACCACTATAATCTATAGAATATGAATAATTATTACCACCATAAGTCCAATCAACTTCATAAGAATCATGTCTAACTAATCTATTACTCCAATCACTAGTACTCTCATCAAGAGCACTTAATAATGCACTTGGCTCAGATTGATTATTAGAAGTATTCCATTCCTCATTTGTTATATTATGATCAAGAAGCATATTTACTCTTCCATTAGTCTCGCTATAAGCATACCACTTCATACAACCAGAAGAAATCCCAAACGCACTAGTTGAATCACTTAAACTACATTTTGAATTAGTAACAGGATTATAATAAATAGGATGACTCTTTATCCAAGAAGTATCATAATAAGTAGTATCTCCAACAGTCCTTGAAACAATTGGAAAAACGGTTGGACTCCATTCACCTACTGTATCACATTCTCCCTTGGATACATCACCAACATAATCATATCCAACATATACCATATAATTACCAAACTGCAAACATCCATCAATTATTTCATTGTCAACAATATCAACCCACGAATTATTATCAGGCTCATTTCCAGAAATTTTTACACCAAGATTTTTTAATTCTTGAGAAATGTAACGTTTATTATCAAGTTCATAATCAGAATCATCAAATGACTGATCATAAGTAAAATTCTCTATCCCTCTTTTATAACCATAAGCAGAATTTTTTATAGTACCCTTCCTTGCATCACTAAGCATATCATTAATAATTGGTACTGTAATAACAGCAATAATTGCAAGTATAACTATAATTGCAAGCAACTCAATTAATGTAAAACCATTTTTTATTTTCATGACATATCTCCTACTATATCTACTATAATTAATAGTACCAAAAAAAGTACTTTTTTTCAAGTACTTAATTAATACTTTTTCTAAATTCAAAATCAATAACACTCTCATAAGTATCAGTAATAAAACTACGATTAAAATTATTATTATATAAATAATGACTTACTTCATAATCATTACTATATTCGTCAATCGGTATCAGCATAAAATTACGTAAATTAACGTCATAATAATCAACAATAGGAATAGATCTAATATTATCAATACTAACAACACCATCAATCTTATTAACACTTAACTTAGATAATAACCCAAACTGATATGCATTAGTAAAAGTTTCACCAGTACGATCAACTACATTATCAGCGCTAACAAAATTACCTAAAGAATAATAGACCAAAGTATCATGATTGCCATGAATCCACTTAATTGGTTGGATACAATGTGAATGATTTCCAACAACAATATCAACACCTAATTCATTAAAATAATTAGCTAAAAATTCTTGCTCACCATTAGGAGTAAAAGTAAACTCATCACCCCAATGAACCATAACAATCAAAACATCAACCTTATCACGTAAAGTATCAACTTCATTTTTAATTAAATTCAAATATTCATCACTAATAACCCCAGTATCAGGGTCCCTGTATAATCCTAAAGAATACCTTAAATTAGACTCAACCGCTACATTAGTTCCATAAGTATAAGATAAAAAACCAAACTTTATATTATTTCTTTCAATAATATTTTTTGTAACATCACGACTTTCATCATAAGTACCAACAGGTAAAATGTCAGAATTATTTTTAAAATAATTATAAGTAGAAACCCTACCAGCTAAACCCCTATCATTAGAATGATTATTAGAGACACTCATAACCTCCATATCCAAATCAATTACTTGGTCCCCTACAAAAGTAGGAGCACAAAAACTATAACCAACACCACTTAAATCCATAGTTCCATCAGTAATAACAACCTCCATATTACCAATACTCAAATCATCATCAGAAAAATATTTTTTAACACGAGAAAAATATAAATTACTATCTTCGCCATTTCTTAAAGCACTATAGTAAGGCTCCTCATATAAAAAATCACCAACTAGAGTTAACTCAACAGAATATTTAATAGGTTCAATAACCTCAGGAGTTTCAATAATCTCAGTTTCCTGAACATCATTCACACCATTAACTTCAATCTTATCATAATTAATATATAAATATACGCCTAATAAATATAAAAAATAAATAGTTACTAAAATAAATATCTTACGAGAAAAAGACATAAAATCACCTACTTTCGAACAATTCTCCTCAATTTATCAATAGGAGAAATAAATGAAGGGAAAGCCCTTAATAATCTCTTATGTAAAAATGATTTACCTAAAATTTTCTCTTTAACCATCTTAGTTATCTCCTCAGTACTATCCTTAGTAATAGTAGTTATAGTACCTTTCATATTCTCTATAATACCAAAAGAAACACCAAAATCTA
This sequence comes from Actinomycetes bacterium, assembly GCA_021152765.1. Classification (GTDB taxonomy): domain Bacteria; phylum Bacillota_I; class Bacilli_A; order RF39; family UBA660; genus UBA3631. Next base: position 430 of record JAGKUT010000008.1, on the reverse strand, counting down.
ATACAAACAATACTAAAATAATATAAAAGAATATATCATTAAAAGGAACAAACTTAGAAACAAAAGGATTCAAATAATATACTACAAGAACACCTAAAATACCAAAAGGAATCATTGTTGCAGCACATATTCTACCATTTAAATTAAACTTATACTCACTATAATCCCACCAACGAGCCTTAAATAACTTTTCCATGATATAACTAGTAGAATACTCTAAAATAGAACAAACAATTATTGACATAAAAAAAAGTAATACAGGATCACTTTTAAACCTGCCTAAAAGTATAATCAATAATAAACATCCAACACCATATATAGGACAATATGGACCAACCAAAAAACCTCTATTAACTAACTTTTTATCAGTAAAAAGATTCCAAACTACTTCCATAGTCCACCCTATAAAAGAATAAATAATAAATAATAA
>JAGKUT010000147.1 GCA_021152765.1 Actinomycetes bacterium | reverse complement strand
ATATTGTTCCTATAAAAATAATACGTCATAACTTTAAAAGTTCCTTAACTTTTTTAGAAAAAAATAAAAAAAATCAGAAATTTTTCTGATTTTATAGATTCATTAAGTATTTGGCTGTTCTCATCATTTGTGATGTATAACCAAATTCATTATCATACCAAGCTACTACTTGAACATGGTATGTGTTTTCATCTATTTGATGTACTAGTGTTTGAGTCGCATCGAATAATGAACCATGAGTGTCACCAATTACGTCTGTTGAAACAATTGGGTCTTCTGTGTATCCAAATGTATCACTAACTTGTGATTTCATAAATTCATTTATAGATTCTTTTGTAATATTATTTCCTTTTACTAGTGCGACTAATATTGTTGTAGAACCTGTTATTACTGGTACTCTTTGTGCTGAACCAATTAGTTTTCCATTTAATTCTGGTATTACTAAGCCGATTGCTTTTGCTGCTCCTGTTGAGTTAGGTACTATATTTGATGCTCCTGCTCTAGCTCTTCTTAAGTCACCTTTTCTATGTGGTCCATCAAGTATCATTTGATCTCCAGTATATGCATGAACTGTTGTCATGATTCCAGACTCAATTTTTGCGAATTTATTTAATGCATTTGCCATTGGAGCTAGACAGTTTGTTGTACAACTAGCTGCACTTATTATATTATCTTCACTTGTTAATATATTTTCATTTACTCCATATACTATTGTTTTTAAGTTATCTCCTGCTGGTGCTGAAATAATTACTTTTTTTGCTCCTGCATTTATATGAGCCATAGATTTTTCTTTTGATGTAAAGAAACCAGTACATTCAAATACTACATCTATATCTAATTCTTTCCATGGTAAATTACTTGGGTCTGCTTCTTTGAATATTTTTATTTCTTTTCCATCTACTATAATACTGTCTTCTGTTGATTTTATATCGTGTCCTTCGTACCTTTTTTGTGCTGTATCGTATTTTAATAAATGCGCTAACATTTCTGGACTTGTTAAGTCGTTAATTGCTGTTATCTCATATGATTCACTTCCAAACATTTGTCTAAATGCTAGTCTTCCAATTCTACCGAATCCATTAATTGCTATTTTAATCATTGTATTCCTTCTTTCTATGTGTCGAATCCACTTTTTCCAATGAATTCTCTTAATACTGAATCTCTTGGTATATCATCACTAGGGATTGTTAAAAAGTTTCTTAATAAGTTTATTAGTCTTATTGCTTCAGGGTACATTTCGTCTTTTTCATTTACTGAGAATAATAGAGGCTCTACATATGTTTTTAAAACTCCTATTTCATAAACAAGTGCTGAATTAATTATTGCGTCTATATCACTTTGAAATGGGAATATATTTTTCATTTCTCCTTCATGTATTCTTCTCCACATTTTTAATGTATCTGAAGTGCTTTTACCTCTTGTTTTGCTATCTCTTATTATTCTTCTCAGTTTTCTAGTATCACTTGTATGTACATAATTATGATTATCTATATTAATTTGTGTGTATGGGCATATAAATACTTTAAATTTATTTTTTCTTTTTATTGATGATGTAAGTTTATCATTTAGTCCATGCAAACCTTCTATTATTAGTATGTCATTTTTTTCTAATTGTAAATATCTTTTTTTGTATTCTTTTTTTCCTAATACAAAGTTATATTCTGGCATTAATACTTTTTCTCCTGCTAGAAGTTTTACTAAGTGTTTGTTGAATAGTTCTAAGTCTAATGCTTCTATTGATTCAAAATCATATTCTCCATTTTCATCTTTTGGTGTTTCATCTAATTCTTTGAAGTAATCATCTATTGATATATAGTTTGTTTTGAATCCCTTACTTTGAAGGTATATTCCTAGTTTTTTTGCGGTTGTTGTTTTTCCACTTGATGATGGTCCTGCAAGTAAAACCAGTTTTATATTCTCTTTATTTTCATAAATTTGATGTGCGATTATCGCTAATTGTTGTTCATAGTGTGTTTCTGCTAGTCTTATTACATCATTGTATTTTCCAAGTGACACTATTTTATTTAGGTCTGAGGCATTTGATATTCCAACTGTTCTTGCCCATGCTGTATAGTTATAGAATGTATTATGTACCATTGGTTTATGTATATAATTCAATGTTGTTTCTGGGTTTGACGTTGTTGGATAGCTTAGTACAAATCCATTATTTTTTATATATGTTAGTTTGAAGTTGCTTAAATCATTTGTACTTTGTGCTAGTTCACTGAAAAAATAATCGTATACGTCATCTAGTCTATATAAGTTTACAAAACTATTGCTTATGTATTTCAACATATTCACTTTGTCTAGACGTTTTTTTCTTTTAAAGAATTCTATTGCGTCCATTCTTGATACACTTACTTTTGTATATTTTAGGTCTAGATTAATTATTTCTTTCATTTTTTCTTCTATTTTTTTTAGTATTGGTTTATCTATTGCAGATCCTGTTACTTCGCAATATACGCCATTATCTAGTGAATTTTCAATTTGGATATCTGTTTCATATCCTAATACTTTTTTTGTTGCTAGAATTAATAAGAATTGAAGGCTATGTGCATTTACTCTTTGTCCTTCTTCACTACTTCTATCTAGGAAATCGATGTCACAATTTGATTCTACTTCGTGTGTTAGTTCTGTTAAATGATTATTTATTTTTCCTATTAATATTGGGTAGTTATAGTATTTTTTAAAGCTATCACTTATTTCTTCTAGTGTCGTTCCTTGTAAAAATTCTTTTGTTTCTATTCCTCTAAAATTCACTTTTATTAATCTTGCCATTTTATCCCTCTTATTCTATATATTATTCTACCAAAAAAGTAGATATTTGTCACATTATTTTATGAATATTTTTAATAATTATTCTTATTATATTATTAGAGAGGATGATTTT
>JAGKUT010000146.1 GCA_021152765.1 Actinomycetes bacterium | reverse complement strand
TCCTTGTTTTTCTTCATCTATTTTTATCACATAATTATTATCGTGTGAATTTTCTATTGTTAGTTTTTCACTTTCTATTATTTTTGTTATATCTTCTTCTGTTTCTAAAATTATTCTATTAGCAGGATATGTTTTTTTGATTTCTTTTATATTTCCTTTTAATACTGTTTTACCTTTATTTATTATTAGTATATTTGTGCAGAATTCTTCTATAGTGTGCATTTCATGTGCTGACATTATTATGTATTTTCCTTTTTTAACTAATTCAATTATTATGTTTTTTAAGATTTCTGTATTTACTGGGTCTAATCCTGAGAATGGTTCGTCTAATACTAATAATTCTGGGTCATGTATTACAGCAGTCATAAATTGTATTTTTTGTTGATTTCCTTTTGATAATTTTTCTGCTGGCATTTGTAAGTATTCTTCAACTTTTAATTTTTTTGCCCATTTTTTTATTGAATTATCTGCTTCTTCTTTTGTCATTCCTTTTAGTTCTGCAAAATACTTAAGTTGATCTATTATTTTTACCTTAGGGTATACTCCTCTTTCTTCAGGCAAGTATCCAAAGTTTACTTTTTTCCTATCTACTTCTTTCCCATTCCATGTTATTGTTCCTGAATCTTTTTTTAATATTCCAAGTAGCATTCTTATAGTTGTTGTTTTTCCTGCACCATTAGTACCTAATAATCCAAAAACTTCTGGTTTGTCTAGTTCTATTGAAATATTATCTACTACTAATTTTGTTCCAAATTTTTTTGAAACATTTTCAATTTTTAAGCTCATATTTTAATCCTTTCTAATATAAAAATCCTAATATTTCTAATTAGGATTTCTTACTCCTATTATGGAATATTACTTGTTAATTATATCATATAAAATTATATGATTGCAAGTGAGTGATATTCTTATTTTTTAGGAGTTTTTATTATTTTATATTGTTTTGTTTCTATTTGAGGTTTAGTTTCTTCTTTTTGAGTATATAATCTGTTTGCGGCTGGTATAACTCTATTTCTTTTACCTGGCCATTTAGGATCAATATCATTTAGTATTGTTTCTGCATTATTATCATCAAGTTTACTTAATACTTCTTGTGCGAATATGTGTGTGAATAAGCATGGATATATACTTTCTTCTTGTCTTAAAAATCCAATTGCTTCTTTAACTGATAAACCAATTGTATGTGCGAATTCTTCTACTTTTATTCTTTCTTCTACTGTACACATTGTTTCTACTTTATCATTGATTACTTTAGCTTTTGCTTTTACTTCTTTTCTTAATTGTTCTGCTTCATATTCAATTATTTCATCAGATATTTTATCTATGATTATACCTGTTCTATTCATAATTGCTTTTCTGTGTTCTCTTATTTCATTCTTAACTGTTGTTTCATCGAATACATTTTTCATTTGATCTGTCATTTGGAAGCCTGTAACTCTTGCTGTATATTCTTCAAAATCTTTTGTATGTTGGATTGTTCCTGAAATTGAACTTATTAATTCTATCATTTTTGATTTTGTTTTTCTACTTGTTAATAATCCAGCATTTGCTAAATCAGCTTCTAATTTTGCTTTTACTCTTACTAGGTTCAATTCATCTGTGTTTGCGAAGTCTTTATATTTTAATTTACCTAATTCTTCTTGAATTTCATGTCTGATTTTTTCTATTTTATCTCTATAAATTTTTGCTATTTCGCAAGTTATTATTTCTCTTGCATGTCTTTCTGTTTCTCTTAAATCTTTAAATTGTTCATTAGTGCTTAGTGTTGTTTCAACTCTTTTTGAAATACTGAATAATCCTTTTCCTTTAATATCATTATATATTTTTTGAACAATTTCATCATTTATTTGATCGTCTTCTACTGCTTTTTCACCTTTATATGATAGTTTTCCTAGTTTTGATTTTTCCATTTCTTCTTTTCTGTGTTTTAATGTTTCAATATATTCTGCTGAACCATATAATGAACTTATTATTAGATCTATCAAGTCTTCTTCATTAAGGTTTTCAATATATTTTATACTCTTTTGAAGATCCGCGATCATTCTATCTTCTGTATATGCGAGTTTTCCAGTTATACTGTTGTATCCTTTTAGTTGTCTTTCTTGAATTCTTTTTATTTGTTTTTTTGCATCAGCAAGTAATTGTTTTTTTACTTCTCTTATTTTTGTTTTGGTATATATTTTAGCGCATTCTGTTGAAATTTCTTTATACCATATTTCATATATTAAAACTGTATCTTCTTCTAGTTGTCTTATTTCTGCCTTTCCATCTGTATGATTCAAAAATTTAAGCGCATCTATAAATTCTTTTGCTTCTTTCGTCATTTCTTTATTTTTCATGTTATTCTCCTTTTTTTTCTAATTTTTTTACTTTTTGTTTTTCATCTTCTGTTACATGTTCATATACTAAATTTCTTGTTGAATTAAGTATATAATTTTCTTCATTATTTGGAAGTTTTGCGACATTATCATTGTTTAAAAATTTATTTAATTCTTCTTTATTATCTTCTATCGCTATTAAAGTTTTAACTATATATAATGCATCTCTTCTTGAAATCATTCCTTCAGGCGCTGGCATTCTTAAGGCTATTGTATTTGAATCAGGATCTTGTTCTAAATCTTTGATTGTAGCTGTTTTAAATAATTCTGAATTACTTTGATTATATGCTAATTTTGTTGTTGCATCATTATATTCTCTTCCTTTTTCTTTTCTGTAAATTCTATGTACTTCATCTAAAAGTACTTTAATATTTCTTAGCTCCATTGATTCAAATGTTGGGATTTCAAAATATCCTTTTAAATCTTTAATTTTTATCTTTCCGCTAATAATTCCTTCTAGATAATCTTTTTTTATATTTGATGTAAGATATTCTTCAGCATATTTTAGTCTACAT
>JAGKUT010000007.1 GCA_021152765.1 Actinomycetes bacterium | reverse complement strand
ATATAAAATTAACAAAAAATAAAAAAATATACAAACCTAATTAATTTTATGAAAAAAATAGAATAATATTTATTAATAAATAAAAATAGTATATAATTAAGTAGGTGATTATATGGAATTATTAAAATACATTTTTTTAGGAATAGTACAAGGAATAACAGAACCTATTCCAGTTTCATCAAGTGGACACTTACTTATATTTCAAAAACTACTAAAAGGACTAGATACAATTGACTACGGAATACTCGCAACAATAACAAACCTAGGAAGCCTACTCGCAATAGCAATACTATTTAGAAAAAATATAATTAAACTAATTAAAGGATTCTTCGGATATTTAAAAACAAAAGAAAAAAAATACAAAGATGATTATAAATATAGTTGGTATATAATAATAGCTACTATACCTGCTGGAATAGTAGGATTAATTGTTGAAAAACTAGGGCTATTTGATTTCTTAGAAGAAAATGTAAAATTTGTAGGACTAACACTATTAATAACATCAATATTCTTATTTATAATAAAAGACTTTAAAGGAATTAAAAATTCAAAAGAAATCACATTAAAAGATGCCTTAACAATAGGAATATTCCAAGTATTCGCTCTACTACCAGGAATAAGTAGAAGTGGCGCAACAATAGTTGGAGGAATGTTCAGAAACTTAAAACGTGAAGTAGCATTTGACTTCTCATTCATACTTTACATTCCAATAAGTATCGCAACAGCACTACTAGGAATTAAAGATTTATTTGAAGCAAACCTAACTTTAACACAATATCTATACTATGGAATAAGTATGATCATGGCATTTATATTTACATATATAGGAACAAAATGGTTTAAAAATATTGTTAAAAACGGAAAACTTATATATTTTGTCATCTATTGTATAATAGTAGGAAGTTTAATAATAATTTTCTTTTAGTATAAAATAAAAGCATATTTCACAAAATAAAAATGGTGATAATATGCTTTTTCTATGCATAAAAATATTTTTAGTAAGAATACTAGACGTATCATTAGGGACAGTAAGAACAATTATGACAGTAAAAAATAAAAACCTCATCGCAAGCATAATTGGTTTTATAGAAATAACAGTATGGTTTCTTGTAGTAAAAGAAGCATTAAATACAAACAACAACAGTATATTTATAGTATTCTCTTATGCATTAGGTTTCTCTACAGGAACATATATAGGAGGATTAATATCAAATAAATATATAAAAGGATATGTATCAGTACAAGTAATAACAACAAATAATAACCTAGAAAATATACTAAGAAAAAAAGAATACGGAGTTACAAGAATAAATATAGAAAACAAAAATCAAAAAATGTTGATAATACAAATAAATAATAAATCATTAGAAGAATTAAAAAATATAATAAATAAAAACGACCCAAATGCATTCATAGTAATAAATGAAACAAAATATATACAAAACGGTTTTATTAAAAGATAATATTTGATATAATTAAACCGGTGATAACATGAAACAATTTACAAAACTTGACGAAGAATTTATATGTGAAAAATGTAAACAAAAAATCAAAAAACTCAACTATACTACGAGAGATCACTGCAACCACTGTCTATACTCAAAACATGTTGATATAAATCCTGGAGATAGACAAAATCCATGTAAAGGATTATTAAAACCAATTGGAATAGAAAAATTTAAAAACACATATAAAATAATATATAAATGTGAAAAATGTAAACAAACACATAAAAATATAATGGCAACAGATGACAATATGGATCTAATAATTGAACTATCAAAAAACATAGAAAACTAATTTCTATGTTTTTAAATTCATAACTATTTTATAAATTTAGTTATTTGTGGTAATAATGCAATTACCAAAGCAAGTATAATAAATAAGACAATAACAAATGCCAATCCAGACTTATTCTTCTCATATTGATCATCAGTAGGAATAGTAATTTGTTCTTGTTGAAAATCTGCAGGATTATATTGACTTGTCTTAGATAATTGCTCTTCGATTGACTGCATCTTTTCAGCATCAATATCCATACTAGATAGATTCTCCACTTGTGGTTGAATAATTGTACCTGGATTTGGTTGCATACTTGGTGCTTGATCCATATTTGGAGCCATTCCTGGATTTGGTTGCATACTTGGCGCTTGATTCATATTTGGAGTCATTCCTGGATTTGATTGCATACTTGGTGCTTGATTCATATTTGAAGTCATTCCTGGATTTGGTTGCATACTTGGTGCTTGATTCATATTTGGAGTCATTCCTGGATTTGGTTGCATACTTGGTGCTTGGTTCATATTTGGAGCCATTCCTGGATTTGATTGCATACTTGGTGCTTGATTCATATTTGGAGTCATTCCTGGATTTGGTTGCATACTTGGCGCTTGATTCATATTTGGAGCCATCGAAGGATTAGGAATCATACTTGGTCCTTGACTCATATTTACATTACTAACAGGTTGACTAGCTGTTCCTCCATATAAATTATCAAAAGATTCAGCTGGTGTATCATCAAATTTTATATCACTTACATTTGGAATACCAGAAACATTATTATTAGAATTATTATCCATACTATCATACCCTTCCATTGTAAAATAATTATATCAAACAATCAAAAAAAAATAAATATCTTTTGTATGTAAAACATATAAAAAAATAAAAAAAGTATCAATATTTTACGACATTAATACTTTATAAAGTTCATCACACTTACTCTTATCCATTGCTGGAACTCCATCTAATCTATAAGGAATACCTAACTGTTTATACTTAGAAACGCCAAGTAAATGATATGGTAATAATTCAACTTTTAGAATATTTTTTAAAGGTTTTATAAATTCTTTTAAATTATTAATATATAAAACATTATCATTAATTCCAGGAACAATAACCTGCCTAATCCACATCTTAACACCATTATCTTGACAATACTTCAAAAAATCTAAAGAAACATTAATATCTTGACCAGTCATTTTATGATAGGCATCATTTTCTAATGCCTTAACATCCCAAATAACCAAATCAACATACTTCAATATATCTTCATAACCAGTGCAAGAACCAGAAGTATCTAAACAAGTATTTATTCCCATCTTTTTGCACAATTTTAAACACTCTAATAAAAAATCATGTTGAAATAAAGGTTCCCCACCAGAAAAAGTCACACCACCATCAGTACCAAAATAATTCCTGTACTTATATATATGTCTAACTAATTCCTCAGGAGTAATTAAAAATTTATCATTTAATGTCCATGTTTCAGGATTGTGGCAAAATAAACATCTCAAAGGACATCCTTGTAAAAAAACCACAACCCTTATACCAGGACCATCAACTAAACCTAAAGTCTCAATTGAATCAATATGACCAACCATTAAATTTCTCCATGGAAAGTTCTACTAATAACCTCCAATTGTTGTTCCCTACTTAATCTATTAAAATGAACAGCATATCCACTAACTCTTATAGTAAGCATTGGATACTTATCTGGATTTTCCATTGCGTCAACTAAAGTTTCGCGATTTAAAACATTAACATTCAAATGATGTGCTCCCTGCTTAAAATATCCATCTAAAATACCAACTAAATTCTTAACTCTATCAGAATCGCTACCTAAAGCCTGTGGAATAATAGAGAATGTATTAGAAATACCATCTTGACATACACCACGATAAGGTAACTTAGCAACAGAATTCAATGAAGCTAAAGCGCCACTTGAATCTCTACCATGCATTGGATTAGCACCAGGAGCAAAAGGCACACCAGCCTTACGACCATCAGGAGTAGCACCAGTATTCTTACCATAAACAACATTAGAAGTAATAGTTAAAATAGATAATGTATGTCTAGCACCTCTATATAATTTATGCTTTTTTAATTCGTCATAGAATTTTTCTACAATCATAACAGCTAATGAATCTACCCTATCATCATCATTACCATACTTAGGATAATCACCATCAATTTCAAAATCAACAGCGATACCTTCTTCATTACGAATAGGCTTAACTTTAGCATACTTAATCGCACTTAAACTATCCGCAACAACAGATAATCCAGCAACACCAAATGCCATCAAACGATCTAAATTAGTATCATGTAAAGCCATTTGACCTGCTTCATAAGCATATTTATCATGCATATAATGAATAATATTCATTGCATCAACATAAGTTTTCGCAACAATACTCATAGTATTCTCAAAATGCTTCATAACCTCATCATAATCTAAATATTCAGAGTCAATTTTATCTAGTCCAGCAACAACTACTTTACCAGAAACTTCATCAAGTCCACCATTAATAGAATATAATAAAGTCTTAGCTAAATTACAACGAGCACCAAAGAATTGCATTTGTTTACCAACCTGCATTGCACTAACACAACAAGCAATCGCATAATCATTACCATAAATAGAACGCATTAAATCATCATTTTCATATTGAATTGCGTCAGTCTTAATAGAAATATTCGCACAATACTTCTTAAAGTTTTCAGGTAAACCATTAGACCATAAAATAGTCATATTAGGTTCAGGAGCAGGTCCTAAATTAATTAAAGTATTTAAATATCTGAAACTTGTCTTAGTAACAAATGATCTATTCTCATCTAACATACCACCAATAGATTCAGTAACCCATGTTGGATCTCCAGCAAATAAATCATTATATTCAGGAGTTCTTAAATGACGAGCAATTCTTAATTTAATAATAAATTGATCAATTAACTCGCAAGCCTCTTCTTCAGTTAAAACTCCCTCTTTAATATCATTCTCAATATAAATATCTAAGAAAGTAGAAGTTCTACCCAAACTCATAGCTGCACCATTATTCTCTTTAATAGCAGCTAAATATCCAAAATATACCCATTGAACAGCTTCACGAGCATTACTTGCAGGCTTACTAATATCAAAACCATACTTAGAAGCCATACTCTTAATCTTATCTAAAGCACGAATTTGCTCACTAACATCTTCACGTAATTGAATAGTAGATTCATTAATATCAGTAATACCATCTAAATCATTTTTCTTACACTCTATCAAATAATCAATACCATATAAAGCTATTCTACGATAATCACCTATAATACGACCTCTACCATAAGCATCAGGTAATCCTGTTAATAAATGTGCACTTCTAGCAGCACGAATTTCCTTAGTATAAGCATCAAAAACACCTTGATTATGAGTTTTACGATATTCGTTAAACTTCTTATCAACATCTGGATCTAACTTATAACCATAAGCATCTAACTCATTATAAACCATCCTTATTCCACCATAAGGATTAATCATTCTCTTTAATGGAGCATCAGTTTGTAAACCAACTATAACTTCATTATCTTTATCAATATAACCAGGTGCAAAAGAATCAATACCACTCATATTAACAGTATCAACATCCAATACACCCTTCTTCATTTCTTCAGCAATCAAATCTTTACATCTATCCCAAACTTTATTTGTTTTTTCAGTAGAACGAACTAAAAAAGATTCATCACCTTTATACTCAGTATAGTTGTTAATAATAAAATCACTAACATCAATACTCTCTTTCCACTTACTACCTTTAAATTTATCCCATATTTCCATAAAACTAACCTCCCAATTTACTTATTAAATCATTTTCATTCCAAATAGTAATACCTAACTTAACAGCATTATCATACTTACTACCTGGATCACTACCAGCAATAACAACATCAGTATTCTTACTAACAGAACCCGATACATTACCACCTTTAGACTCAATTATAACCTTTAAATCATTACGTTTATAGTTTTCCAAAGTTCCAGTAAGGACAAAAGTCTTACCAGCAAACTCATCATCTAGAACCTCTACAGGTCCGTTATATTCCATGTTAACACCAATCTCTTTTAAAGAAGAAATCAACTCAACATTATCTTCATTAGAAAAATACTCAACAATACTTTTCGCAATAACGGTACCAATATCTCGAACAGCAACCAACTCTTCATAAGAAGAATTCATAATATTATCAATATTAACAAATTTCTTAGCTAATATTTTAGCAGTCTTATTACCTACATATCTAATACCTAACGCAAATAATAACCTCTCCAAAGAATTATTCTTACTATCTTCAATACTATCAATTAAAGCATTAATACTTTTATTCCCAAAACCTTCAAGTTCCATTAATTCACTTTTATATTTTTTCAGTTTATAAAAATCAATAAAGCTTCTCAAATATCCCATATTATAAAAATCTTCAACAATTTGATCTCCAAAACCATCTATATTCATCGCATCACGTGATGCAAAATGAATTAATTTTTCAATATTTTTAGCATCGCATAAAGGATTAACACAATAATAACTTGCATCTTTCTTAATAAGCTTACTACCACAAATTGGACAAACATCTGTCATCACAAAAGGAATCTCTTCACCTGTACGTCTTTCAACAATACTCTCTTCAACCCTTGGAATTACATCTCCAGCCTTAATAATAGAAACAATATCACCAGTACGTATATCTTTAGTTAAAACATATTCTTCATTATGTAAAGTAGCTTTAGATATAACGCTACCCATCAACCTAACAGGCTCCAATATCGCATTAGGAGTTACCTGACCAGTACGACCTACTGTAAACTTAATCTCTTTCAACTTAGTTAAAACTCGAGTAGCCGGAAATTTATAAGCAGTTGCCCACTTTGGATACTTTGCTGTAAACCCTAAACGTTGTTGAAGATCAATATCATTTAATTTGATAACCATTCCATCTATTTCATAAGGTAAGCTATCACGATTCTCTGTCCAATAAGAAATATGCTCTAACAAACCATCTATACCATCGACAAGTTTATTATTCTCATTAACAGTAAAACCTAATCTTTTCATATAATCTAAAGCTTCACTATGAAAATGAATTCCATAATCTAAAGCATTAGGCAAGTGATAAATAAAAGTTTTTAAATTACGACTTGCCGCTATTTTAGAATCCAATTGTCTAATACTACCTGCAGCTGTATTTCGTGGATTCGCAAATAAAGAAAATCCGTTACGCTTTCTTTCCTCATTTATACTATTAAAAGTATCCTTATCCATATATATTTCTCCACGAACCTCAATAGTAACATTTTCACGTAATTTCAAAGGAACGTTCTTAATAGTTAAAACATTATGAGTTATATCCTCACCGACAACTCCATCACCACGAGTGGCAGCTCTTACAAACTCACCATTTTCATAATAAAGAGAAACAGATAAACCATCTATCTTAGGCTCAACAACATACTTTGGATTCTTTACCTCTTTACGTACACGTTCATCAAAAGCAATTATATCACTCTCATTAAAAACATTACTCAAACTAAGCATTGGAATTTTATGAGTAACCTTCTTAAACTCATCAATAACAGTACCACCAACACGACTAGTAGGAGAATTATCACGCTTTAACTCAGGATATTTTTCCTCCAAGGCAATTAATTCCTGCATATACCTATCATATTCTTGGTCCGTAATAGTAGGATTATCAAGAACATAATAATTATAATTAGCCTCATTTAATATATCAATTATTTCTTGCATTCTATCATTCATATAAACACCCCATTAAGAAAATTAAAATGATTAATAATAATCATTTAATCTTTGTGCAAAGCATCATAAGTAAACTTAAAAATCAATAATCCCAAAACAAAAGCACACAACCAAAATAAAGGATTATTAGTATTAGATATAGTCCATTCTCTTAACTTATCAGACCACTCTTTTAACGTATCCATTATACTTAATACCATAACTTACCCTCCATAATATTACATAATAATTATAACATATATAAAATTTTTTTTACATATATTTGCTAAACTTTCTTAATACTTTTATGACCTTTCAATAACTTCTTAACGCCGTACGGATGAGCAAACGCAATACTAACTACACTACCATCAATACTGATAATAATACCTTCACCAAATACATCATGAACAATCTTATCACCTGGACCATAATCAACATCTTCAGAAACAACATTTTTTATAGATCTACCACTAACAATATTCATTTTAGAGCCATCCTCAATAATATTATTAGGATTTATCTCATCAATAAACCTACTAGGTTTGTTATAACTATCATTACCAAATAACAACCTCTTATGAGCATTAACAAGCCATAATTTCTTCTTGGCACGTGTTATCGCTACATAACAAAGTCTTCTTTCCTCTTCTAAAGCTTCATCATCAAAAAAGGAATTACTATGTGGGAAAACTCCTTCCTCCATACCAATTAAAAACACATTTTCAAACTCTAATCCTTTAGCAGAATGAACAGTCATAAGAGTAACAACATCATTATCTTCTCTATGTTCAGTTACATCAGAAACCAAACTAATTTCAGTCAAAAAATCCTCAAGTGAAACAATACCATTTTTTTCTTCAAAAGCCTTGGTAATAGACTTAAACTCTTCAAGGTTCTCAAGTCTTATTTCAGATTCAATACTTTTTTCACTCTCTAATTCTTTTCTCATACCCGTCTTATCAAGTACTAAATCAATAAGTTCAGTTAATGTATAATTATCAAGTTCAGATATTATTCCATTAATCATAATTTTAAAATTTAATTCTTTTCCATCATCGATAACATCAAAAATACTAGAATTATTTAAATTAGCTTTCTCAATCAAACTCTCGATAGTCTTCAATCCAATACCACGTTTAGGAACATTAATAACCCTTTGAAGACTAATATCATCACTAGTATTATATATCAATCTCAAATAACAAATTAAATCTTTAATTTCTTTACGATTATAGAAATAAAAACTTCCTACAACCTTATAGGGAATATTTTCCTTAAGTAAAGCTTCCTCCATAACACGAGACTGTGCATTAGTCCTATATAAAACCGCAATATCACTCTTATTAACACCATTATCAACTAATATATTAATCTGATTAACTACATATAAAGCCTCATCCTTTTCATCCAAAGCCCTATAATATTGAAGCTTATCGCCAATTTCATTTTCAGTCCACAACTTCTTATCCTTACGATGTTTATTATTTTTAATAACATCATTCGCACTATCCAAAATAGTTGATGTAGAACGATAATTTTGCTCTAACAAAATAGTCTCACAATCCTTATAATCCTTTTCAAAATTCAAAATATTTCTATAATTAGAACCTCTAAAAGAATAAATAGATTGAGACTCATCGCCAACAACACAAATATTACGATTTAAAGCACTCAACATCTTAATTAATATATATTGAGCCTCATTAGTATCTTGATATTCATCAACCATTATATATTGATATAATTCCTGATAATGCCTCAAAACTTCAGGATATTCCCTAAACAATTTAATAGGCAAAAATAATAAATCATCAAAATCCAAAGAATTATTCAACAATAATTTTTTTTCATATCTTTGATAAACTTCAAAAACTTTTTGATCAAAATCATTACCAATAAATCTCTCAAAATCAGAAGCGCTAATCAACTCATTTTTAGAACTACTTATACTATTTCTTATAGCCTTAGGATTATAATCCTTTATATTTATATTTAAATCTTTCATAATTTTTTTTATCAAAGTCAAAGAATCATCACTATCCAAAATAGTAAAATTCTCTTTATAACCTAACAAATCATAATGCTCATGAATCAAAAAAACGCCAAAAGAATGAAAAGTCGAAATACGAAGTTGATACCCTACAGAACCCAATAACCCTATAACACGATCCTTCATTTCTTTAGCTGCTTTATTAGTAAAAGTAATAGCTAAAATATTATCAGTAGGAACACCATTATCAACTAAATATGCAATTTTAGTAGTGAGAACCTTAGTCTTACCACTTCCAGCCCCCGCAATAATCAAAATAGGCCCATCTGTTTTTAAAATTGCTTCCATTTGTTTATTATTATAACCTACTAATTCCATACTAATCACCTTTTTCATATTACCATACGAATGTTTGTATGTCAATGTAATTTAAAAAAAAGAATCGTTTTCTGATTCTATTTTAAATATTATTTAACTTTTTTATTAAGTATCGTTTTTTTGCATTTTTGCGTTCCGAATTTTCTCTTCGACTTTCTAATAAAGCATTATGTCCTTTTGCATACACTATCTCTCGAGCAATAACTGCACCATATTTCAAAACTCTAACTTTTGCTTTTGTACTTTTTATTTCTGGTTTTTTTGCAGTTTCCATATATTCCTCCTAAAAAATTTATTATATTATTACATAGTATTTCTTTATTTTATAGCGTATTTAATTCAATTTATCACTTGCTTTCGCATTTAAATCAATATCACAAAACCTACCCTTTAAATATAACTGATATGCCGCAGCCCCAATCATTGCAGCATTATCAGTACAATACTTAATTTCAGGAATAGTTAAATCAATACCATTCTTCTCACATTCGACTTTAAAAGTTTCACGTAAACCCTTATTTGCAGATACACCACCTGCAATAATTAAATTATTAACTCCATAATCTTCCAAAGCTTTCATAGTTTTCTTAACAATAATCCCAACAACTCTATTCTGAAAAGAACAACATAAATTTTCCTTTACAATTTCATTACCTTTTTGTCTTTCATTATTAACTAAATTCATAACAGCGCTTTTAATTCCACTGAAACTAAAATTATAACTATCATCATCTAAAGGCATAGGTAAACTATAACTATCTTCACCTTCATGAGCTAATTTATCTACCAATGGCCCCCCAGGATAAGGAACACCAACAACTCTAGCCACCTTATCATAAGCCTCACCTATCGCATCATCTAAAGTACCACCTATTCTCTCAAAAGAATAATGTTCCTTCATATATATTAGTTCAGTATGTCCTCCACTTACAACGAGTGCAATCAAAGGAAACTTAAGTGGTTTAACTAAATTATTCGCATATATATGACCTGCAATATGATGAACAGGAATTAAAGGCTTATCATAAATCATAGACAAAGCCTTTGCCGCTTCAACACCAACTAACAAAGATCCAATTAGTCCTGGACCATATGTAACCGCAATTGCGTCAATATCTTCCATCTTCATATTAGCTTTTTCTAAAGTTTCCTCTAAAACTAAAGTAATATTATTAATGTGCAGTCTACTAGCTATTTCAGGAACAACTCCACCATACTCTTTATGAGTAGATATTTGAGTAGAAATAACAGTGGCTATTTCTTCACAACCATTTTTAATAATAGATGCACTAGTTTCGTCACAACTAGACTCTATCGCAAATATATATGTATCTTTCATTTACATCATCTCTCTAATCATTAAATAAGCATCCTCTGAACCATAATACTTATGACGTACAGATGCTACCTTAAATCCATATTTTTTATATAAATTTATAGCTGAAGCATTAGAACTTCTAACTTCAAGAGTTATGTTCAAAACTTCTTCACTAATCATTTTATCCATCAATTTAGAAGCAATACCCCTACACCTAAAATCAGGACTAACCCAAATATATTCCAGTTCAATCCTATCATATATTATAGAATAAGATATCAATCCAACAGGATTATCATTAACTAAATAAACATAATTTTTTAAAAAGGGATTCTCTTTAGATAAATAATCAACAGAAAATTCCTTCACATTCCGATTAAAAAAATCAAAATACTTTTCAACATAATTAATTATCATCTAATTTTTTTTTCCTTAAATTCTCTTCAGCCTCAGTTAATTTCAAATAATTAGGTGTCAAAACATGATGATCTACCTGTTCTTTATCTTTATTCTTAAGAATTATTTTTTCAAAATCAATATCAGGAACATCAGTAGAAATATGTTCAAAACTATCATAACTTATATAAGAAACATTTTTATTGCAGTTCAAAAATTCTTCAAGTAAAATATATTTATCAGGAATAACACTATTTAAATTACTGTCATAACATCCAGCGTAAACATAACCCCTTCTAGCGTCAATTAAAGATGCCAAAGTACCACTAACACCTTTAGAAGATGCTAATACTTGTAACTCTGAAATAGGAGTAATTTTTTTGTTTAAAGAAAAAGCTAATACTTTAGAAAAAGTCATACCTACACGAATCCCAGTAAAAGAACCAGGACCAGTAACAGTATAAATTTTATCAACATTATTCAAAGATAAATTATTTCTAGAAAATAAATCTCTTACTTTAACATCAAATAAAGATGACATATTCTTATCACATTTTTCATTAATAAAATCTAATAAAATATCATCTTTAAATAAAGCAATTCTAATATATGATAAAGCCGTATCAACAAATAGAGAAATCATAAAACAGCCTCACACAACTCTTCATATTCTTTACCATAAGCATTAATAATAATACTTCTTTTATTCTCATCAATAACTTTAATCTTAATGTCTAACCTATTTTTAGGTAAAATATGTTTAATATTATCAGCCCATTCAATAATACATACTCCACCTTTATCAAAATATTCTTCAATTCCTATATCAGAACTATCTTCATCTAATCTATAAACATCCATATGATATAAAGACATATCACCCTCATATTCCTTTATAATAGTAAAAGTAGGAGAAGTAATAGTATCAGTAATCTCCATCGCATGAGCAAAACCTTTAGTAAAAATTGTTTTTCCACTACCTAATTCACCATTTAAACAAATAACCATATTTGGAAATTTTTCGGATTCAAAATTTTGTGCTAATTCAATAGTTTCATCTTCACTGCTTGTTATAAATTTATATTCCATTTTATCACCAATATAATTATATAAAAAAAATCCTATTATAACAATAGAATTCACAAACATAAAAAAAAAAAATTGGCAACTTGCTATCTTCGCTAAAACACTATTTTCGCCGTAAAAGAGCTTAACTTCTGTGTTCGGGATGGGAACAGGTGTATCCTCTTTGCTATTGTCACCAATTTATATATAGAGAAATTATTCTCTGAAAACATGATAATGTGTAATCTCATACTTGAAAAAATAATATGATTAAATCCTCGATCTATTAGTATTAGTCACCTCAACATGTTGCCATGCTTCCAGCTCTAACCTATCAACCAGATAGTCTTTCTGGGATCTTACT
>JAGKUT010000145.1 GCA_021152765.1 Actinomycetes bacterium | reverse complement strand
GGAATAATATCAGGAATAATAATAGACTTAATAGGACTTATATGAAAGAACTATTAAAACAACATAACTTAAAAATAACAAACAATAGATTAGAAATATTAGATATAATTAAAGAATTAGATTTAGACGCAACAATAAAAAATATACTAACAAAAACAAAAATAGATAAATCAACAGTATATAGAACAATAGAGACATTACTAAAAAATAATGTAATAGAAACAAGTATAAATCACAAAAATGAACTATACTACCAAATAAAAGAACACAAACATTATATTAAATGTATTAAATGCCATGATAAACAAGAAATAGATATATGTCCTGTTGAAACAATAGAAAAAAATGGATTTAAAATAATATCTCATAAAATTGAAATAGATGGAATATGTAATAAATGTACAGAAAAATAAACTGTACTTTTTTTATTATAAATCGAGGTGCAAAAATTTCACCTCGATAAAATAATAATGAATCTTGATATCAAAAAAAAATGATATCAAGTTATAGAAAAGGAATCTTTAAGGTCAAAATTTTTGACCTTAAACAATAAAAGTAAATAAAACAATTCATTTTTGTTTACACACGAACATAATTATGTTATAATTAACACATAGTAAAGAGGGATTTAAATGAAAAACGAAATATTAAAATTAACCAAAGAAAACATAAAGGATAAAATTCACATGATAAGAAATCAAAGAGTAATGATTGACAGTGATCTGGCTGAGATTTATGGATATACAATAAAAGCTTTTAATCAACAAGTACAAAGAAATATAGAAAAATTTGACGAAGATTTTATGTTTCAATTAACAGATGAAGAGTACTCAAACTTGAGGTCACAATTTGTGACCTCAAGTTGGGGAGGTAGAAGATACAATCCATATGCATTTACAGAACAAGGAATTTATATGTTGATGACAGTATTAAAAGGAGAACTTGCCATAAAACAAAGTAAAACACTAATAAGATTATTCAAAGAAATGAAAGACTTTATATTAGAAAACAACAACAGATATGTAGAATATAAAGACTTTATTAAACTATCAAACCAAGTAAATGAAAATACAAAGGATATAAGAGAAACAAAAGAAGATGTAATAAATATAATTAAAAACTTAACAGATATCAATCCAAAAGAAATACTAATACTAAATGGACAAAAAGTAGAATCAAATCTCGCTTACCAAAATATATATGAAAAAGCCAAGTCTACAATTTACATAATAGATAACTATATAAATCTAAAAACATTAGTACTATTAAAAAATATAAAAGATAATATAGAAGTAATTATATTTACTGACAACATAAATAATGGATTACATAAGATTGAATACAATGACTTTATAAACGAATATCCAAATATAAATATAACATTCAAAAAAACAAATAATAAAATACATGATAGATATATAATACTAGATTACAATAAAGAAACAGAAACAATATACCATTGTGGAGCATCATCCAAAGATTCCGGCAATCGTATAACAACAATAACAAAAATAAGTGAAAATAATATTTATCATAATATAATAGATAAACTATTATTAAATAAAAAGTTAATATTAATATAAATGTACAGAAAAATAATAAAAACTGTACATTTTTTTTGATTATCGCATAAATTAAATTGAGGGGTGATACTTATGTCATCATATAAAGAAATCGTGACAAAAGCAGTAGTAGGAAAAGGAAAAAAATACTTCAAAAATACATATACAATAGAAGCAACAAATAAGCCATCAACAGTATTAGGTTGTTGGGTAATAAATAATAAATTCAAAGGATATAAAACTGGAGAACAAATAGGAGTAGATGGATCATATGATGTAAATATATGGTATTCATATGAAGATGATTCTAAGACAACAGTAATAAATAAACAAATAAAATATAATGAAATATTTAATGTAAAAGTAAAACAAAATGCAGACCTTACAGGCGATACAGATATAATAGTAAGAGCCTTAAAACAACCAACATGTACAAAAGTAAATATAGAAGATGATGGTAAAATAACATTTGATATAGAAAAAGAACTAGGAGTAGAAATAGTAGGAGAAACAAAAATGAAAATCGCAATAGAAGAAGACGAGGAACCATGGGAAGATTTAGACAATGAAGTAACAGATGAAGTAGAAAAAGAAATAGATGAAAATGTAAAAGAAGATTTTATTTAATGTGTTAACAAAAAATGTTGACACATTTTTTTTTATATGATATCATTATATACGAAATGGAGGAATATAGATGGCAGTAAAATTAAGACTTAAAAGAATGGGAGCTAAGAAAAAACCATTCTATCGTGTTGTTGCAGCTGACTCAAGAGTAAAAAGAGACGGAGAAACTATCGAAGATATCGGATACTATAATCCAATAACAGTACCAGCTACTGTAAAAATCGATGAAGAAAAAGCACTTGCTTGGTTATCAAATGGAGCTCAACCAACAGATACAGTTAGAGACTTATTAAGCAAAGAAGGAATTATGAAAAAATTCCATGAATCAAAAATGAAAAAAGGTAAGTAATTATGAATTTAGTAGAATTAACTGAGTTTATAGTAAAAAATCTAGTTACTGATCCAGATTCAGTATCAGTACGCCAATTTGATTCAGAAGAAGAATACACTCTAATAGAAGTTATTGTAAGTAATGACGATATGGGATGTGTAATTGGAAAATCAGGAAAAATCGCAAATGCCATTAGAACTATTATCCAAGCTTCTTCATACGCAAATGGTGAAAAAAAAGTAAAAATCAATATTGATTCAATGTAGAGATATTAAATTATCTCTTTTTTTGTGCTATAATAATCATGGTGATGATATGAAAAAAATATTCTTAATACTAACAGTAATGATAAATATATTATTAATAAGTTTAATACCACTAAACATATATG
>JAGKUT010000144.1 GCA_021152765.1 Actinomycetes bacterium | reverse complement strand
GTTCAAATACTTATTTACATTCTTGTAGCAATTTTTATACTAAAAATAGGCTAATGTTAACGTGAGTTGACAAATTTCCAATTAAAAATGGTAGAATGCAACTGATAAAAACTATATAATTTTTGTGTGAGGTGAGAAAAATGAATATAGGAGAAAAACTATACGAATTAAGGAAAGGAAAAAATTTATCCCAAGAAGAAGTAGCAGATAAATTAAATGTTACAAGACAAACAATATCTAAATGGGAAACAAATCAGTCAACTCCAGACTTTGACAAAATTAAACCATTATGTGAACTATATGAAATAACAGCAGATTAATTATTAACAGGAGAAAAGAAGGAAACAGAAAAAGAACAACCTTTGAACAAACAAGAAATAAAACAAGAAAGAGCACAAGGAATTGCAGCAGGGGTGTTATTCTACTTTATAGCTTTAGTATGGATTATGATATCAATACCAGTATTATTTATGAATCCAATACTTGCAGCAGCTATATTTATACTACTATGTGGACTTGCAACATATAAGATAATATATACATGTATGGTATATAAAAAAGATAAAATAGAAAAAGAAAAAGAAGAAACAAATACAAGAATGAAAAGCATAAATAAAATAATCGATATATTCGCACTTATTATTTATCTATTTGTAAGTTTCACAACAATGGCATGGCATATAACTTGGATTATTTTTATAATAGCTGAATTAGTAAAAGAAATAGTTAAACTATTAATAGATGTAAAAGGAGAAAAAAATGAAGAATAATAAATCAACAATATTTTTAATAATATTATTATCGTTAACTATAGTTGTATTAACTACATTTATGATTTTTATGATGAATAAAAAATTTAGTCTTAACTTCAGAACATTCTTTACTCAAAGAGTAGAAGAACTACAAATAGAAGAAACATATAAAAATACATATGATAAAATCAATATTAAAACAGATGCTGCAGACGTATATATTAAAAAATCAGAAAATGAAGATATATACTTAAAAGTGTATGCAGAAAAGAACCATGCAAATGTAATTGATAATGAAACAGAATTAAATATAGAAGTTAAACAAGATAAATGTATTGGTATATGCATAAATAATAAGATTTCAAAAGTAGAACTATATATACCAGAAAACTATGAAAAAGAAATAAAAATAGATAATAACTATGGAGATGTTGAAATCGAATCATTTGAAAAATTAAATCTTAATATTAAAGAAGATGCAGGAGATATCAAAATAGAAAAAGCTAACATAATAAATATAGATAATAACTATGGAGATATAGAAATTAATGAAATAAATGAGGGTACTATAAAAGAATCAGCTGGAGACGTTAAAATTATAAAAGTAAATAGTATTGATGTAAAAAACAACTATGGAGATGTAAAAATAACAGAAATTAATGAATATGTAAAAGTTGACTCAAATGCAGGAGATGTAAAAATACAAAACTTAAATATTACAAAAGATTCATTAATAACTACAGACGTAGGAAGCATTAAAATAGAAAAAACAAATGATATACGTATTGATGCAGATTCAGATGTTGGAGAAGTAAAAATAAGAGAGAATAATATAAATGCAGAAGTAACATTAAAAATAGAAAATAATGTAGGAGATATAAAAGTAAATTAGACAGATAAAAATCTGTCTTTTATGTTATAATGAATATGGTGATATCATGATATACTATCTACTAATAATAAATATAATAACATTCATAATATATGGGATAGATAAATATAAATCAATAAAACATAAATATAGAATAAGTGAAAATGCATTAATTATTCTAGCAATCTTAGGAGGAACACTAGGAGCCTTCTTTGGAATGATAATATTTCATCATAAAACAAAAAAGAAAAAATTTATAATATTAATACCTATAATTTTGCTACTATGGGTTTACATATTAGTGAGTTTTTAAAACGCAACCATAAGTTGATAGAAAAATATAAAAAAATAACATAAAATTTTAACTGTGAAAAGGAGGAGTAATCAGATGAAATTTGGTGACAATTTAAGAAACTTAAGAAAATCAAAAAAACTATCCCAAGAAGATTTAAGCGAGAAAGTAGGTGTATCAAGACAATCTGTATCTAAATGGGAATCAGGAGTTGCATATCCGGAAATGACTAATATATTAATATTATGTAAGATATTTAACTGTAAAATTAATGATTTACTAAGCGAAAAAATTGAAGACTTTAATTCATTTGATGAAGAAGTTAAAATGAATGTAGTTAAATTAGAGAGTGTTAAACAAAAGAAAATGAAAACACTTACAAAAATATTATCACTTATAGGTAAAATAGCAGGAATAGTAGTTAAAGTAGCAATTCCATTTGTATTAATCGCAATGGTTATAATTCCAATATTTTTATCTAACGTTGATGTAAAAGACAACATGATTATTTCAAATAATAAAAATATACAATTAGTGGAACACAATGACAAAATAAACATTACATACAAAGGACATACAACAGTAACAGATGTAGATAATAGAGGCATAGAAGAATTAAAGGAAATATTGAAAAACAATAAAACACAATCAATAGTAAAAATAGAATTAGGATTCACAACACTAGTAGCATTCCTAGTAATACTTTCAATGCTATTAAAACACTTAGAAGAACTATTTGATAATATCAATAAGGGTGATACACCTTTCACACTAGAAAATGTAAATCATATTAAAAAAATGTCTTACTTCATGATAGTTTGTATAATCTTATCAGGAATAGGATCAGGAATACTAGAAAGTTCAGTTAGAGAAGATATCTCATTTGGACTAGAAATGTTTGATATAGTAGAAATATTATTCTTATATGCATTATCATATATATTCGAATATGGATATGAAATTCAAAAAGACTCAAATGGAAAAATGTATGGTGAAGAAAATGAATAAAGAAAAATTTATAAA
>JAGKUT010000143.1 GCA_021152765.1 Actinomycetes bacterium | reverse complement strand
GTTTTATATTCTCCATAATTTCTTATTCTAAAGCATCTTTCACATAAGTTTTTTTCAATATTTGTTGTATAGCCTAATTTATTTTTTTCTTCTGTTTGAAGTTCTACTCCGCATCCTATACATCTATTCATAATATTTTCCTCTAAAGAACAATTCATGTTTAGATAGTTTTTTCATTATATGTTTTTCATATAGTCTTGATACTTTTGCTTGTGGTCTTTCTTTATTACTTATCGGGTTAACTAGTATTGTTGTTATACCCACTTTATTGCCACCTAATACATCTGTTACTATATTATCTCCTACCATTATTACTTCACTTATTCCATATTTATAATCTCTTAATATTACATCAAATTTTTTTCTCATAGGTTTTTTACAACTAAAAGCACAATCTACTTCTAGTTCTTCTTTAAATGGTTTTAGTCTTGATTTACCGCTATTTGAGAATATTATTAATTTGAATCCCATACTTTTTAGTTTTGTGAATAAATCTTTTATTTTTTTATTTGGTTTTTTTATTGATAATGGTGCGACTGTATTATCCAAATCAAAGAGGATACATTTTATTCCTCTTTCTTTTAGTTTTTCATAGTCTATATAATAAATACTTTTAACATATAAATCTGGTATGTATTTTTCCATTTAATTCACCTCTTAATACATATATAATTTTACCATATTGTTTGGAAAAAATATACATATAAAAGAAAAAAATAAACCTAATTTAGGTTTATTTTATAGGTTATCTTTTGATATTTGTATTACAGGTTTTAATCCTGAAGTATCATATACTGCATATCCAATAATCATTGTTGGATTAGATGCATTAGCTGATATTATCCTATATGCATTTGATGAATCATTTTCTACCGAAGATAAGGTCCAAATATCTGCCATCCAATCAAATGGTTTTCCTTTTGCTATATCCCTTATTTCCTCATAAGTGATTAAACGTGCTCTCATTTTATTTGATGAATCTCCAATTGTTTCTGTTGTTTCATCTTTTCTTGTTATAGTTGCGATTCCATTTGATATTGTTAAATTATCATATCCATAAGTTTTGGTTCCGTTTTGTGAATCATCGTATGTATATGTTGTGATTACTGGTACATTATTCCAATCTTTTGTTTCATTTAATAGACTTGTTAACGATTTATTTGGTCCTGGTTCATTTGATGAGGTTCCTCCCCATTGTGTTTCTGTTCCTATATTATTTTTTGAAATTAAAGTAACTTCATTTTCTGTTTCACCTATCACACAGAACGGGATTGGATCTTCTCCAGTTTTTACTGTTATATCAAATTTAATGCATGGTGCTAATTTATTTGAGTCAATATTTCCATTTGAATCATAAATATGTGTTTTTCCTTTTTCTTTTACTTCATCTGCTA
The DNA here is from genome assembly GCA_021152765.1 of Actinomycetes bacterium. Lineage (GTDB taxonomy): Bacteria > Bacillota_I > Bacilli_A > RF39 > UBA660 > UBA3631. Next base: position 1,555 of record JAGKUT010000143.1, on the reverse strand, counting down.
AAGTATCAGATATTGTATCTTCACATGTTCCATTATATATTTTATTGTCATAAATACAGAATGTATATTTGTTTTTATATGTAACTTCTCCACTTGTCATTCCTTTTTCATTTATTCTTAGTGTTCCACTTGTTGGGTCTTCTCCCTCATATTTTATTTCATTGCAGCCTGATTTAAAATCACAGGCATAGTTTCCTAAACTAGTACCATCAAATTTATAGTAATATAGCTTAGCGGTATCAACTAATCCATATGCCGAATCCTTTGCGGCTCCTTTTTGTGCATTTTCTATTATATTTAGTATTATTGGTACCGTAATCACTGCTATTATCGCTAATATTACTATAATTGCTAATAGTTCTATTAATGTAAATCCTTTTTTATTGTTTTTGTTTTTCATATTTGTTCCTCTCATTCAAAAAATGTTATATTAGTATTCATTTTACTGTTTAAGTAATTTGTTAATTCGTTGTTGTAGCTTATTATTTTTGGAATATTTACATTTATTGCATTTTTAGATATTCCTTCTCTTACTTTCACATTTACTAATGCATTGCAGAAACTATTTAGAGTTGCCTTTTTATTTGCTTCATTCAATAATTCATCTATTTCTTGTTGTGTTAAATCTTTGTTATCAAAAAATTGATATAGTGAGATTTTATCTCTTAGGTTTATTTCATTTATATTTTTATTACCACATAAAACATCTATGTCTTGTCTAAATTTTTCTTTTGGAAAATATTCTTTTAGTTTTGTTATTGGTGTTAGAAATAAACTATATGCGAAGTCTTCCTTTATCGCACTTTCCCATGTTGGTTCCATTGAATATACACAGTTTATGTTATACTTTTCATCTTTTATATGTACTAAATTTCTTGCATGTAGTTCATTATTGTTTGTTATTAATTTATATATTCCTGCTCTTATTCCTATTTCGTTTAATACTTCACTTACTATTCTAGCGTATCCTGAGCAAATTATAGTGTTTGTTGTGAATATCTTATGTAGTTGTCTTCCATCCATGCTGTAGTCATCTTCTGATTTTTTATATTTATATTTTTTTACTATATCGTATAAACATATTACTTTTTCAAAATTTGTTAAATTCTTTGTATCTATTTTTTCTTTTATCGCGTCAATGTTTTTTCTCATTATTATGAATTCATCTACTGAACAATCAGTTATTCCATCTTCATACCATATTTTTATTATTCTATCATCTTCTAAGAATTTTAATTTTTCTATTGTTTTGATTGTTTGATTTTTTGTTATACAGTTTATGAATTTGATTTTTTTATTTATTTTATTTTCTATTTTATATATTAAATTTATAATATTATCTATTTGGTTTATATCTTCCATATTTATATTTAATAGTTCTATATCGTCTATGTAGTTTAACAAGAGATTAAATTCTTCTTCCTCACTATATAGACAGTCATTTTCAAAATACATTTTAAATGGAAGTGTTAATGTCAAAGATGTTTTATTATATTTTTGTGTTTTATTAATTTTTATTTTTTTAAATTGATTTGTTTTAAATTCAACATATGAA
>JAGKUT010000142.1 GCA_021152765.1 Actinomycetes bacterium | reverse complement strand
GTTATTATCAAATAAAATAAAAGATAAAGATGCTTTAAGTACTATTTATAAAATAGTAGATTCTACTGATGAAGAATATGTAAATAAGGAAATAAAAAAATACAAAGAAAGAGAAATAAAATTATTAGAAAATAGTAACTTGAAGAATAAATATAAATTATTTAGTGAAGTCGATAATATTCCATATTATAAAAAAGGTAAAGGTTTGGCAATAGGAAATATGACAAGTCAAATACTAGCGATTTTTTATTTAAATGAATTAGATCACTATATTAAAGAAGTATTAAGATCAAAATACTATATAAGGTATCAAGACGATATGGTAATATTAAGCACAGACAAGCAATATTTAATAGAATGTTTAAATAAGATAAAAATTGTAATAGAAAAATATAAATTAAAAACAAATAATAAAACACAAATAATTAATGTTTCAAAAAATGGAATAGATTTTTTAGGATTTCATTATTATTTAAGAGATAAAAAAATTATTATGAAACTAAGAAATAGTACAAAAGAAAAGTTGAAGCATTGTATAAAAACAAAAGAAAATCAAAATAGTTATTATGCCCATTTAAAACATGGTAATTGTTATAATTTATATAAGAAATATATGGGATAATTTATTACTTAACCTTGTTAGTGACTGTTGGTCTCTTTCGCCTAATTCGAACAACCGCAACAACGTGTGGAATGTGAACTCGACAGGCTATTTCAACAACAACAACGCGAACAACACTAATGGGGTTCGCCCAGATTTCTCTAAACCTTAGGTTTGAAAAAAGAAAAGATAGAGAACACATAAATTATTCCTTTCTAATTTAGAAGAATAGAAAATATAGATAATCATTTGTTTGGTAACTATGTGAAAAACAAATGATTTATAAACTATAAATAATGTAAAACAAATAAAAACTGAGATAAACTCAGTCTTACCATCCGCGATACCACTAATCCCAGGCAAATTAATTATTTTGCCATAATTAATATATCAAATAAATACTATATTGGTGAATAAATTAAAGACATATATTTAATCCTCATATTGTTTCATTTTTTCTAAATAATCAATATCAATATTAAGATAATTAACAACTTCTTTCATAGGTATAACATTGTAAGGAATTATATATCCTTGTTTATTTAATTTAGTTTTAATTTCATTTTTAATCATTAATGCTTTATTTCTACCTATATGTCCTATTTTCATTAAATCTCGTAATGTACACCATTGTTTTGCTAGTAGATTTAGCATCTCACTTGCTTTCATAAAATCCTCTTTTCTAACCACCCAGTCAACCACTAAATTTTAGAATTATGGTATTGTAAGTGTAAACTTTTATTTATAAATATTAAACTAATTCCTTTGTAAAATAAGGAAAGAGTACTTTAGAGTGCATGATATAAAAGTCCCCCCTGAAGAGAGCAAAAACAAAATCTATCCAACTTCCTATAAAAAAACAAAACAGTATGTTATAATAAACTATACAAGGTGATAATATTATGGGAAAACTTAGAATTATTATAGGAAATATTGTTTCTGATGAAATATTAACTAATCATGATTTAATTATAAACCCAACAAATCCTCAAATGGTTGCTGGATCAGGAGTATCAGGAGCAATCTTTAAAAAAGCAGGAGTTAATGAATTAGAAAAGTATACTCAAGAAACTTTTGAAATAAATTATTTTTATGATAGATATAAAAAAGAAAATATTATGAAGATTGGTGATGTTAGAATAACACCAGGATTTAATTTAAATATGGATATAATGTTTGTACAAGGACCAAAACAATGGGAACATGAAAACTCATTAGAACTATTAATAAATACATATAATAATATGTTAAATAAAATAGTAGAAAAAGGTTATAAAAATGTATTAATACCAAGTATAGGTACAGGTACTTATGGATTCAAACATCAAGATATAGGAAAAAGAGTAAAAGACTTATTAAATAAATTCGCAATAGATAATGATATTAATATTGATTTAGTTTTATATAAAGAAACAGATAAACAGTATTATATATAAAGTATGCAAAAAACTTAAGTCTTGAATTGTTTAATTATTAGATGGACCGATAATCAAAAATACACATAGAACATTAATGACTAGAGGTATGAAAGCGTGTTATGTTTATTGTACCGATAAAAAATTACAAGAATATTTGACAAAATATAAGAATAATGTATAATTAAATTAGAAGATAGCAGTATTTGTCTTTTTAAGATGAATACTGTTTTTTTGAGTAGGTGGTAGTATGTTTGAACAAAGTCTGCAACTAGGATATTATAATTACATTTTTGTTAAAGAAGAGGATTATGAGAAACTAAAAAAAATAATAAATGATAATTTAATTGATTTGTGTTGGGGAAAAGAGAATAGGGAAATATTTAATATCAAAGATGTAATTGATGAATTTATAGACAGGTTTGATAAGAAATCGATAGAGCAACAATATGGTTACATAGGAGAATTTATATATTACATTTATATATTACAAAATAATAATATAATAAAACCATATAGTTTATTTTTTAATCAAGAGGAAAAGTCGTTTAAAAAAGGGTTTGATTTATTAGGGTTTGATGGTGAAAAATTCTGGTATTCTGAGGTTAAGTCAGGTTCATCTGATGAAAAAAATATAGACTCATATAATTTAGAAAGAATAAATACTGCCTATAACGATATAAAAGACAAGCTTAAATATAAGAATAGGAATACAAATTATTGGGACACAGCAAAAACAAATATGTGTAAAAATGAAGGCTCCAAAAATGAAAGAGCACGATTGGCTAAAATATTGGATACTGACAAAAAATCAGAAAAGATTGATAATAAAATTATTACAAGTGTAATTTTTGACAAATCAGATTTATCTTTATCAAATGAAAAAATTCGAAAAAAATATGAAAAACTTCGTAAAAATGAAGAAAATATAACGTTAGTTTGTAT
>JAGKUT010000141.1 GCA_021152765.1 Actinomycetes bacterium | reverse complement strand
TTAATGTTATAAATAATAATATAATAGCCGCAATAGAATAATATATTAAATCATGAATAGAAGGTGTATTTGACTCTTTCTTATTAGAAACATTACTCCACATCCCTAGCTTCTTTTCTTTAGAAATATTTTCTAACTCTTTTAACTCATTTGAATATAAATAATCATCGTAAACATATTTTACTTCAGCATACCCTTTACTAACTAATTCTTTCTGCAATAACTCGCCATCAACATAAACCCAAGCTAAAACTCTATCATATTTATCAACCTTATCACTCTTAGGATCATACTGTAATTTAATAGAAGAAGCTCGACTTAATAGTTTACAAGCATATTCACTTGATTCAACGCCATAAAATTCCTCTTTAATATCATCATGAGCAATCTCAGGAGCATTAATAGATAAAAATCTAACAGTCCTAGACTCACCATTTATAAAAAATCTAGCAGTATCACCATCAATACATTTATCAAATTTAACACTGAACTTATTAGAAGCATTAATACTAAAACAAAAGAAAAATATAAATAAAAAAAATATCTTTTTCATACTACCACCATTATAATAATACACTATAAATAAATGAAAAGAAATATAAATTATAATATAATTAACAATAAACAAAGATTATCTAGTTATTTTTCAAAAAAAATACTTTGCGTATTAAAGTAAACTATGATATAATACCTAGGTCGGAGAAAGAAGTGTTAATATGAAAGATATAAGAAACATAGCGATTATAGCCCATGTAGACCATGGAAAGACTACATTAGTAGACCAATTATTAAGAAAATCAGGAACATTTAGAGAAAATGAACAAGTTGATGAAAGAGTAATGGATTCTAATGATATTGAAAAAGAAAGAGGAATCACAATTCTAGCAAAAACAACTGCTATAGACTATAAAGGAACAAGAATTAATATTCTAGATACACCAGGACATGCAGACTTCGGTGGAGAAGTAGAAAGAATTATGAACATGGTTGATGGAGTATTACTTGTTGTAGATGCTTATGAAGGAACAATGCCACAAACAAGATTCGTTCTTAAAAAAGCCTTAGAAGCAGGAGTTACTCCAATAGTAGTTGTAAATAAAATAGATAAACCAACAGCACGTCCAGCTCAAGTAATAGATGAAGTATTAGACTTATTTATTGAATTAGGAGCAGACGAAGATCAATTAGACTTCCCAGTAGTATATGCATCAGCACTTAATGGTACATCAAGTCTAGAACAAGACTTATCTACACAAAAAGAAACAATGGATCCAATATTCGATATGATTTTAAAACATATACCTTCACCAAAAGTAGAATTAGAAGGATCACTACAATTCCAACCAGCACTACTTGACTACAATGATTTCGTAGGAAGAATAGGAATTGGTGTTGTTAAAAGAGGAACAATAAAAGTAAATGAAATGGTTTCATGCGTTAGAATAGATGGATCAATTAAACAATTTAGAATTCAAAAAATGTTCGGATATATTGGACTAAAAAGAATAGAAATAAATGAAGCACAAGCAGGAGATATAATCGCAATTGCAGGACTTCCAGATATAAGTGTAGGAGAAACTGTATGTGAAATAGGTAAAGAAGACCCACTTCCACTACTAAGAATAGATGAACCAACACTACAAATGACATTTGGAGTAAATACATCTCCATTTGTAGGAAGAGAAGGAAAAATTTTAACTGCAAGAAAAATAGAAGAAAGATTAATAAAAGAAACAGAAAAAGACGTATCATTAAAAATTGAACCAAATGATTCAGAATCATTTATAGTATCAGGTAGAGGAGAACTTCACTTATCTATATTAATTGAAAATATGAGAAGAGAAGGATTTGAACTACAAGTATCAAAACCTGAAGTAATTGTAAAAGAAATAGATGGAGTTAAATGTGAACCATTTGAAGACGTTCAAATAGACGTTCCAGAAGAATACGTAGGAAGCGTAATTGAAGCATTAGGAAATAGAGAAGGTGTCATGGAAAACATGACAACTGAAGAGTCCCAAGTAAGATTAACATATACAATGCCATCACGTGGATTAATTGGATTCTCAACTGAATTCATGACAATGACAAAAGGTTATGGTATGATTAATCATACTTATAAAGAATATAGAAAAATGGCAGGAAATAGCGTAGGAGAAAGAAAACTTGGTGTATTAGTATCAATGGAAAATGGACAATCAACTGCATACGCAATTGGACAACTTGAAGACAGAGGAGTAATGTTCATTGAACCAGGAACAGAAGTATACGAAGGTATGATAGTAGGAGAGCATTCACACAATAATGACTTAGCTGTAAATGTTGTAAGAGGAAAGAAATTAACAAATACAAGAGCAGCAGGATCAGACCATACAGTAGTATTAAAACGTCCAAGAAAAACGAGTCTAGAATACTGTTTAGACTATATTAATTCAGATGAATTAGTAGAAGTTACACCAGTAAACTTCAGAATGAGAAAAAGAATTTTAAATACAAATGAAAGAAAGAAATTTGACAGTAGAAAAACTGCTTAATTTCATATCAGGGGGAAAATAAATGGGGTTAAATTTTAAAGAAAATGATGTAGTAAGACTACAAGAAGACAAATTGGAAGAAGTATTATTTGAGAGAAATCCTCAAAATGCAGAGGTATTAAAAATAAATCCTTACATTGATAATAAAGATGTATTTATGATGCATACAATAATGTCAATACTATTTAAATTAAGAAGTAAGAAATTATATATGAAAGGTAAAATACCAGGAAAAATTGAAGAAGACGAAGATGCAATATGGGAAACAGAAATAATAATAAGAGATTTTTATAAAGCATTAAAAGAAAAAAGATATGATAAAATAAAAGATTTTCTAAACGAATCACAAAAAAACAATTTTATTGCCTTCCTAATAGAAGGAAAATATGAAAATAGAAAGATTTTAAGTAATTTGTTATATGACTATTATAA
>JAGKUT010000140.1 GCA_021152765.1 Actinomycetes bacterium | reverse complement strand
GTATTTATGGATAAAATAATAATAAAAGGCGCACGAGAAAATAACTTAAAAAATATAGGTCTTGAACTACCTAAAAATAAATTAATAGTAATGACAGGGGTATCAGGATCAGGAAAAAGTTCGCTTGCGTTCGATACAATATATGCAGAAGGACAAAGAAGATATGTAGAAAGTCTAAGCGCATACGCACGCCAATTTTTGGGAGGATCCGAAAAACCAAACGTAGACTCAATAGAAGGATTGTCACCTGCAATATCAATAGATCAAAAAACAACAAATAAAAATCCAAGAAGTACAGTAGGAACAATAACAGAAATATATGACTACCTAAGACTACTATTTGCTAGAATTGGTGTACCATACTGCCCAAACCATCATAAACCAATATCAAGTCAAAGTATAGAAGAAATGACAAACCAAGTACTTAATCTAGAACCAAACACAAAAATAAGAGTAATGGCACCTACAATTCACGGAGAAAAAGGAACATTTAAGGACCTATTAGAGGACTATAGAAAAGATGGATATGTAAGAATTAGAATTGATGGAGAAGAACATGATTTATCAGAAGAAATTGAATTATCTAAAACAAAAAAACATAATATAGAACTTATAATAGATAGATTAATAATAAAAGAAGGAATAAGATCAAGACTTTATGAATCAATTGAACATGCATGTAAACTATCAAAAGGAAAAGTATTAATAGATGTAGTTGGACAAGAAGAGTTCTTAATGAGCGAAAAATATGCATGTCCAGACTGTGATTTCTCATTACCAGAATTAGAACCAAGAATGTTTTCATTTAATGCACCATATGGAGCATGTAAAGAATGTAAAGGATTAGGAATTCAATATAAAATAGACGAAGACCTAATCATACCAGATAAAACAAAAAGTATAAATGAGGGCGCAATAGTCGCAATTAATACAGATGAAGATAACACTACATATACAGAAATTCAAACAGCTGCAGACTACTATAATATTGATTTAGATAAACCTGTAAAAGATTTAAAAAGTGAAGAATTAGATATAATTCTATATGGTTCAAGACACATATTAGAATTTAAATATAAATCAAAAACAGGAAATACAAGAACAAAAAAAGACTTTTTTGAAGGAATAATCACTAACCTAGAAAGAAGATATATAGAAACAAAAAGCTCTTGGATTAGAGAATGGATAGAAAACTATATGACAGAACTAGAATGTCCAACATGTCATGGTTCAAGACTAGACGAATCAGTTCTATCAGTATTAATAAATAAAAAAAATATCTATGAAGTAACAAAACTAAGTATAAAAGACTTGCATGAATTTATGAAAAACTTAAAACTAACAAAACAACAACAAGAAATATCAGAACTAATAGTAAAAGAAATAAATTCAAGACTTGAATTCCTAATAAATGTAGGAATAGAATACTTAACACTTAATAGAACTGCAGGAACATTATCAGGTGGAGAAGCACAAAGAATAAGACTTGCTACTCAAATAGGTTCAAGACTAACAGGAGTTTTATATGTACTAGATGAACCAAGTATTGGATTACATCAAAGAGATAATGAAAGACTAATAAAATCAATGTTAGAAATGAGAGATTTAGGAAATACATTAATAGTAGTAGAACATGATACAGATACTATGATGGCATGTGATTACTTAGTAGATATAGGTCCAAAAGCAGGTATTCATGGTGGAGAAGTAGTCGCAAAGGGTACACCAGAAGAAGTAATGAAAAATGAAAATAGTATCACAGGACTTTACTTATCAGGAAAAAGAAAAATAGAAATACCTGAAAAGAGAAGAAAAGGAAATAAAAAATTCCTAGAAATAAAAGGTGCAAGTGAAAACAACTTAAAAAATATAAATGTTAAATTTCCACTTGGAACACTTACATGTATAACAGGAGTATCAGGTTCAGGAAAAAGTAGTTTAATTAATGAAATACTATATAAAGCAGTTGCTTCAAATCTATATAAAACAAAATTAAAACCAGGAAAATATAAAGAAATAAAAGGATTAGAAAATATAGATAAAGTAATAGATATATCACAAGCACCTATAGGAAGAACACCAAGATCAAATCCCGCAACATATACAGGAGTATTTGATGATATAAGAGACGTATTCACACAAACTAAAGAAGCAAAAATAAGAGGATATGATAAAGGTAGATTCTCATTTAACGTAAAAGGTGGAAGATGTGAAGCATGTTGGGGAGATGGAGTAAAAAGAATAGAAATGCATTTCTTACCAGACGTATATGTACCATGTGAAGTATGTGGAGGAACAAGATATAATAGTGAAACATTAGAAGTTAAATATAAAGGAAAATCAATATATGATGTGCTAGAAATGAGAGTAGAAGAAGCACTAGAATTCTTTGAAAATCATCCAAAAGTAAAAAATAAACTTCAAATGCTACAAGATGTAGGACTATCTTATGTTAAATTAGGACAAAGTGCTCCAACATTATCAGGTGGAGAAGCAGCTAGAGTTAAACTAGCAAAAGAATTACAAAAGAAACCTACTGGGAAAAGTTTATTCATACTAGATGAACCCACAACAGGATTACATAGTGAAGATATTAAAAAACTACTAGTAATATTACAAAGAATAGTTGATAATGGAGACACAGTAATTGTTATTGAACACAACTTAGATGTTATCAAAGTAGCGGACTATATAATAGACCTAGGACCAGAAGGAGGAGACCAAGGAGGAAATATAGTAGCTCAAGGTACTCCAGAAGAAGTAGTTAAGGTAAAAGAATCATATACAGGACAATTCTTAAAACCATTATTAGAACAAAAATAATCTAGAAAAAAATCTAGATTTTTTTTAAATATAAATATTAACACAAGATTAATATTTATATTGACTATAAATTAATTACAAGTTATAATTATATATAGGGAATAATAACTGTTGAGTACTTGCCAAACTTCAAACGAAGGGAGGCTTGATAT
>JAGKUT010000139.1 GCA_021152765.1 Actinomycetes bacterium | reverse complement strand
TTTTAAAAATTATAAATCCAACAACCCCAGCAATAACTAGGAATAACAAGAAAAACAAAACTTTAATCATCTTATTATTACTTGCAATACTATCCTTTAAATCCTTTAACTGTTCAAAGTCTTCATCCTTAAAACCTAAACTAGAAGTATAAAAAGACTTATCAAGACCATCCTCATCAGTAGGCTCATACTTATCCTTTGCCGCCTGAACCTCTTGAAGTAAATCACCTACATTAGTCTTCTCAACAATTGTATTTCCAGTAGACTTTAAATCACTAAGCATATCCAAAGATAATTCACTATCATCATAACTCTTTAAAACATTAGAATCAACCAAAGTTTTTTCGAGTTCAGAAACTTCATTAGAATCCATTTTTTCCTTAATATTAATGTTTCTTAAAATATTATATTGAGTATTCTTTAAATTTCTATTTTTATTATCATCAACATGTTCATCCTTAGCCTTAGTTAAAATATCTCTAATATCATAACTTCTATCATCAACAGGTGCCTGATATACCCTTGAAACCTCTTTTTTAACATTATTATTTCTATTCTTAAGATTATCTCTCTCTTTTAATAATTCTTGTATTTGCTCCAAACTAATTTCATTAGTTTTTTCTAAAGTAGCCACTTTTTCTATATTAGAATATTCAGTATTTTCATACATATCCTTATATAAACTTTCATTTCTAACGCTTCTTCTACCAACACTAGAAACATTTCCATGATACTTTTCCATTCTACTAGCCATACAATCACCCAATATAATAATACCACAAAATACCTTTTTTTAAAAGTTTTAATTGCAAAATCACCTATTTTTATTTATAATAAAAGAAGGAGGGATAAAATGGAAAAAATTAAAGTAAATGAAAATTGTATAGGATGTGGAGCTTGTACTGCAATCGCTCCAGACTATTTTGAATTTGGTGATGAAGGATACGCAAAACCAATAAAAGAAGAAGTTGAAGAAATAACTGAAGACATAAAAGAAGCTGCAGAAGGATGCCCAGTAAGCGCAATAGAAATATAAAAAAGAATTATACAAAAACGTATAATTCTTTTATTTTACTAAACTATATAATTGCTTAACTTCTTTAACACTTAAATATCTATATTCTCCACTTTTAAGCCCATTAACATTTAAAAAAGCAAACATTTCTCTTTTTAACTTTAAAACATCAAAACCAACTGCTTCAAACATCTTTTTAACTTGATGATTCTTTCCTTCATGAATAATAACCTCAACAATAGAAGAATCACTTTTCTTATCATACTTTCTCAACTTAACAAAACTCTTAGCAGTTTTAACGCCATCAATAACTACTCCACGACTCATAGTTAAAGCACTTTCTTTATCAAAAAAGCCCTTAACCTTCGCAATATAAACTTTATCAACTTTATTACGAGGATGAATTAGTAAATTAGTTAACTCTCCATCATTAGTAAGTAATAAAGCCCCAGTAGTATCATAATCAAGTCTTCCGACAGGATATAATCTCTTATCAGTATCAATTAAATCAATAACAGTCTTACGATTCTTCTCATCACTAGTAGTAGTAACTACTCCCCTTGGTTTATTAAGCAAAATATACTCTTTTTCCTCACGAGAAATAACTTTATTACCAATCATTATTTCATCATTACCATCTACCTTAAAACCTAACTCAGAAATAACTTGACCATTAACCCTTACCTTACCATCAGAAATTAACTCTTCAGCCTTTCTTCTAGAACAATAACCACTATTAGCTATAACCTTCTGTAATCTCTCCATCAAAATCACCTACAAACATTCTACACGAAAATACATATAAAAGCAAATAAAATAGGAAAAATCCTATTTTATTTCACCAGTATCAGGATCTACATCAATTTCCTTAGACTTAACATCCTTGTCAAAATAATAATCCCTAACTTTTTTATTTATTTCTTCTCTTAATTTAGAATCACGCTTGAATAATTCTTTAACATTCTCTCTACCTTGACCAATCTTCTCACCATTATAAGAATACCAAGCACCACTCTTATCAATAATACCAGCTTCACTAGCCAAATCAACTAATTCACCAGTTTGAGATATACCTTCACCATACATGATATCAACAGAACATGATTTGAAAGGTGGAGCCATCTTATTCTTAACAACTTTAATATTAGTCTTATTACCAATAATATCAGTGCCTAACTTAATTTGCTCAGAGCGTCTTATTTCCAATCTAATAGACGAATAAAACTTAAGTGCTCTACCACCTGGAGTGACCTCTGGATTACCAAACATAACTCCAACTTTTTCTCTTAACTGATTAATGAAAATCGCAACAGTATTAGTCTTATTAATAATACCAGACAACTTTCTCAAAGCCTGACTCATAAGTCTTGCTTGTAATCCAACATGTGAATCCCCCATCTCACCTTCAATTTCTGCTTGAGGTACCAATGCAGCAACTGAGTCAATAACAACAATACCAATCGCACCACTACGAACTAAAGCTTCACAAATTTCTAAAGCTTGCTCTCCATTATCAGGTTGAGACAACAATAACTCATCAATATTTACACCAAGTCTAGCAGCATACTGTGGATCCAAAGAATGTTCCGCATCTATAAAAGCAGCTCTACCACCCTTCTTTTGAATCTCCGCAATCGCATGAAGAGCAAAAGTAGTTTTACCACTTGACTCTGGTCCATATATTTCAACAATTCTTCCCTTAGGATATCCACCTATACCTAAAGCTACATCCAAAGAAATAGAACCGCTTGAAACAACATCAATCTCTCTATGTTCATGGCTACCAAGCTTCATAACAGCTCCCTTACCAAATTGTTTTTCAATATCAGCTAATACTTGATCTAAGGTTTTATCACCTGAAGATTTAACCATTTATATTCCTCCTAACTAAGTACAAACTCATTTTACAATAAAAAAAATACAATGTCAATACTTTTATCAAACATTTGTTTGTTAATTTTTGCTA
>JAGKUT010000138.1 GCA_021152765.1 Actinomycetes bacterium | reverse complement strand
GCTTCATGGTAACCAGGGCCCGTGCACCGCAGTACGCAGCGCCGGCGGCCACCTCCATGGCGGCCTTCTCGTTGACGGACCACTCCACATAGATGCTGCCGTCGTTGCGCTTGGCGACCGTCTCCAGCACCTCGGTCGAGGGTGTGCCGGGATAGCCCGCGACAACGCCGACGCCCGCCGCTATTGCGCCGAGAGCCATTGCTTCGTTGCCCATCAAAAATTCCTTGTGCATTTCGATTACCTCACAAAAGCGTAAAATCTATTTAATTTTAGCATATATCCACACAATTAACAAGCTATTTATTATTTATTTTTTATGTATTATTGTTTTTTTTATTTTTAAGTATTTTTTTAATTCTTTAGTTATTGTAGTTTCTTTTATAATATACTTTTTAATTATTTCTTCTGGATTTTCTATTATTTTAGGTGGGTTATTTGTATTTTCTCTTATTATTTCATATCCAAATTTATGGAATGTTGTTATTTTTACTTTATGTCCAAATTGTTTGTTAATTCTTTCTTGTAGTTCTTTTACTGCTTTATTTGTAAATGTTATTATTACTATTTCGTTTGCTTTTATATTTTGTTTTTCTATCAAGTAGTTTACTTTTGCTGTTATTGTTGTTGTTTTTCCCGCTCCTGCTCCTGCTATTACCATGAGATAGTTTTCATCCGTTAGTATTATTTTTCTTTGTTCGTCGTCTAACAATATGTTTGGATCTGTTTTTTTAAACATATTATCAAAGTATTCTTTTTCATGTTTTAATTTTTCGTTTATTTCTAATTCTTTTGTTTTTTCGCATGATTTATTTTCCATTTTACCACCTAAAAAGAATATACTCCATAAGTATATTCTTTTCCTTGGTTTTTTAATTATTTTCTGCTTTTTTATCTAATTTTATTGTTGTTTCATGAATTTTATTGTTTCTCATGAATTTTATTTTTGTAGTATCTCCCACTTTGTATTTATATAGAAGATATTTAAAGTGTGCACTATCTTCTATTTCTGTATCATTTATTGATAGTATTATATCACCTTTTTGAAGTCCAGCTTTCTCTGCAGGGTAATTTTCTGTAACTTTGGTTATAACAACGCCTTTGTCTACTTCTTCTGGTATTATTATTCCTTTTCTATATAGATAATATGTGTTCGCCACATCTGTCATTTCTATTCCAATTAGTGGTCTTTCTATTTGTTGACCTGTTTCTAATCTATCTAGTAATGAGTTTACGATTTCTATTGGAATAGCAAATCCCATTCCTTCTATTTCACTTTTTACAAGTTTCATGGATGTTACACCTATTACTTCTCCATTTATATTTACTAATGGTCCTCCACTATTTCCTGGATTTATTGCAGCATCTGTTTGTAGTACTTCTATCATTTGGGATGTTGTTGTTACTGTTACTGTTCTATCTTTCCCTGAAAGAATTCCTTTTGTTACTGTTCCCATATATTCTTTTCCTAGTGGTGACCCTACTGCAAATACTGTGTCTCCAATTTCTGATGAAGTACTTGTTCCTAATTGAGCTACTTTAATTACTGATTCTTGTGGTATTGATAATACTGCTATATCGGAATATTCATCACTTCCTAGTAGTGTTGCTTCTACTTCTTCTCCACTTGTTAATGTTATTTTAAATTTATCTCCGCCTTCTATTACGTGTTGATTGGTTATAATATATCCATTTTTTTCATCTTTTTTATATATAAATCCTGTTCCAGTTGATATTGAATTATTATTTTTATATGTATCCACTAGTATTACGGCATCGTATATTTTTTCTATTGCACTTTTTATTGTATCTGTTTCTGTTATACTTACTGTTTTTATTGTTTCACTCTTTTGCTTGTTCAGTTCTGGAATATATTTTATTGTGATTAATGTGCCTATTACTCCAATGAAAAATGAAAATATAATTGTAATTATATATTTTGTTTTTTCTTTCATTATATCGCCTCGATTGTAATTATTTCTTTCCAATTTGCCGGGAATCCAATTCTATTTAGGATTGTTTCTATTGGTACTATATTTACTTTTCCATCTAGTACATCTATTTCGTATCCTAATTCCCTAATCATTTCTCTGAATTCTTCTGTTCCTAGCATGTATTTAAATATTATTATTAGTGCGAACAAATCATTTTTTCCATATTTATATTCATCTTCTTGTTTATCTATTTGTAGTTTTTTATGTATTATATTATCTGGTATTGAGCGTTGGGTTCTATGGTCATATAGTATATCTTCATGTGCGCATAGATTTCTGAAGTTTGATAATAGATATAGGAATACTTCCATGTCTTGATATTTCATATTATATAGTTCTGCTATTTCTTTTTTATCTTCTGTTTTTAATATACAATAGAATTCTGCCATTAATCCAAATGATAGTACTTTAACTAAAATCCACATAGGAATGTATCCATAGTTTGTCATATAGTGCATTGTTGCAGAGTGTTTTTTTCCATTGAATGCAAGTTGTTTTCTCATTTTATTTAATACATCCCTTACTTGTCTTTCTTTTTGTGGATCATCTGTATAGTTACTTGGATTTAAATAATTTTTTTCTTGAAATCCATATTTTTTTGATAGTTGATAGCTTATTATTGATTTTATATTATTTTCTAATATAAGTATATTTTTAAAGCAAATATTTCTTATGTGTCTATCAAAATTAAAGATTGCATATAGTTCTTCAAATGTTGATCCCTGGATAAACTTTTTATCTTTATAGTTTTGCATTAGTAGATGTCTGTAACCACTTATAAAGAAATAGTTTTCTTTCAAAAGTATATTTTTTGTGTATTCTTCGTCTGTTATTGTTAAATCTTTTGATCTTAAAATATTAATTTGTTCATCTAGTGTTCGGAATATCTTATTCTTCATTTTTATCACCATGATAATTATACCACATTTTTTGTGATATATTTGTGTATTTTTATTTTTTTTTTAATGTTATTTATAATATTTTATTAATGCATCTG
>JAGKUT010000006.1 GCA_021152765.1 Actinomycetes bacterium | reverse complement strand
ATATTAATGGAACATTTAAACTATGTTATTAAAGGAATATCTAGTAAGAATTTAATACCTATACTTAATTGTATTAAGTTTGAACTTACTAATGATGGATTATACTTAATGAGTACAGATAATGAGGTTGCTATTAAAACATTTATTCCTAAGGATAAAATTGAAAATATTGATGTTTGTGGGGAAATAGTAGTTTCTGGTAAATATATATATGAAATAATTAAAAAATTACCTAATGAGGTTATTAATATAGAAGAGGTTATGGAGTCTAAGTTATTTATAAATACTTCTAATTCATCTTTTAATTTGAATTGTAATAATGCATCTGATTTCCCAATGTTAGATTTAGAGGATAATAAGAATCCTATTACTATTAGTAAAAAGATGTTCAAAAGTATTATTAATCAAACTTTATTTGCAACTTCTACACAAGAGTCACGTCCTGCTTTGACTGGTTTGAATTTTAAAATCGAAGGTGATACACTTGAGTGTGTTGCTACTGATTCTTATAGATTGGCTAAGAAAATTATAAAACTTGAGAGTAATGTTGTTGAAAAAATTAATATTATTATTCCTACTAAAAATTTATATGAACTTGTTAAGTTATTTAATGATGATGAAGGGGATTTAGAGTTACATATATTTAATAATAAGATTATATTTTAATTTAATTCTATTATTATGATGTCTCGTTTAGTTAATGGTACTTATCCTGATACTTCTAAATTAATCCCAACTTCATTTAGTGTTACTATGAATGTTAAATTAAATGATTTATATAATGCGATTGATAGAGCTTCATTATTAACTAATGAGTCTGATAAGAATACTATTAAATTAGAAAGTACTGAAAATTCTATTAAGCTTTCTTCTAATATTCCTGAAATAGGTAATGTTGAAGAAACAGTTTCTTTAGGAAATAGTGTTGAAGATGGATTTAGAATTGCTTTCAGTTCTAGATATATGATGGATGCTTTAAGATCTTTTGAGGGTGAAGAAGTAGAGTTGTTATTTAATGGTGAAGTCAAGCCTATTATATTAAAATCAACTGATGATGATAGTTTAATTCAATTAATTTTACCTATAAGAACTTATTAATTTATTGTCATAATTGTTAAAATTATGACTTTTTTTTGCTTTTTTCGACAAAATTCGATAAATTTCGACAAAAAGTTGTGCTAAAATTAAGGAACTTAATAACTTATGGCGTATGATTTTTATAGGGGGGAAAAGTTATGCAAAGAATGGATTGCTATTATATCAATAGGGGAACTTGTGCTATAATTCCTATTGATAAAGATGTTTCGGAGGTTATTGAGTTAGATTGTACTTATACAGTTAATAAGTCTTCTAAGGATATAATTGATGAAAGCTGTAAATATTATGGTTGCTCTTATCATGGTAGACTAGAAGGTACAAAAAGAGTATTAAACATGAATTATAAGCTTCCTATTATGGTAGAGGATTATAATAACTTGATATTTTTTCCAACAAGTTCGCCTCGTTTTGGAGAGTGTATATGGATTTCTTTAAATAATATTAAAAATTATGAAAAGATTAATTCATGTTCAAAACTTATATTTACTAGTGATGTTGAATTAAGGTTGGAAATGTCTTATTATTCCTTGGAAAACCAAATATTTAGAGCTACAATGTTGGATTCAATGCTTAGAAAGAGAAGAAATTCTTAAAAAATGAGTCTTTTGACTCATTTTTGTTTTTTTTAGGCTTTATTTATGGTATAATAGTATATGTGTATAGGGGTATATAAATTATGTTAATTTTTAAAATTGGGGCTAATTTTGCGAAATGAGGTAATTTTATGTTTTTAAAGTCTGTAGATATTGTTAATTTTCGTAATTATTCTGATTTAAGTTTAGAGTTAGGTCCTAATATTAATATAATTTATGGCGAAAATGCGCAGGGAAAGACAAATTTGCTTGAAAGCATTTATTTTTTGGCTTTAACTAAGTCTCATCGTTCATTTATTGATGATAATTTGATTAAAGAGGGTGAGAAGATTGCTAAGATAGGTGCGGTTTTGTCTAATAATGAGATTGATAGGTCGCTTAAGATTGTTTTAAGTTCTGCAAGTAAAAAGATGTTTATTGATGATTATAATTATAAAAAGGTAAGTGATTATGTTTCGACAATGAATGTTATTATCTTTTATCCTGAGGATTTGGAGCTTGTTAAAGGTGGGCCTATTGTGAGACGTAGATATATTAATTTAGAACTTAGTCAGCTTTATAGTAATTATATGGATATTTTATCTGATTATAATAAGTTGATTAGGATTAAAGGTAATTATTTAAAAGAGATAAAAGGTGGAAAAAGATTTGATGAGAACTATTTTTCTATTTTAAATGATTATATTATTAAGAAGTCTATATTGATATATATTATGAGAAAGAAGTTTATTTATAAGATTAATAGTTATGCTTCTAATATTTTTTATGATTTAAGTGGAATGGAAGGTTTTAATATTAGATATAAAACTTCTATTTCAATGGAGGATAATAATAAGGAGCGTATTTATAATGAACTTTTAGAGTTGTCTCATGATTTAATTAATGATGAAATTAAGATGGGTAAGAATTTGTTAGGTCCTAATTTTGATGATTTTGAGTTTTATATTGATGATATGAATATTAAGAAATTTGGTTCTCAAGGTCAACAAAGAATGGCAGTTTTAGCTGTTAAATTATCTGAGATTGAGATATTTAAGAATTATTTAGGTACAAGTCCAATACTTTTACTTGATGATGTTTTTAGTGAGTTAGATAGTGTTAAGAGGAATAATTTGCTTAAGTATGTTAATTCTTCTATTCAAACTATTATTACTACTACTGATTTAGATAATATTGATTCTAAGATAGTTGATGGTGCGAAATTGTTTAATATCAAAAATGGTAAAGTTGAGAGGTGTTAGTATGAATGAACATTATGATGCTTCCGATATTCAAGTTTTGGAAGGGTTGGAAGCTGTTAGAAAAAGACCTGGTATGTATATTGGTACTACTGATGTTAAAGGTCTTCATCATTTGGTTTGGGAAATTGTTGATAACGCAATTGATGAGGCTTTAGCTGGTTATTGTAATCATATTGAGGTTATTGTTAATAAGGATAATTCTGTAACTGTTAAGGATAATGGGCGTGGAATTCCAGTTGATGTGCATCCAAAGACTGGTATTTCTACTGTTGAGACTGTTTATACTGTTTTACATGCCGGTGGTAAGTTTGGAGGCGGAGGATACAAGGTATCTGGTGGTCTTCATGGTGTTGGTGCTTCAGTTGTTAATGCGCTTTCTAAATGGGTTAATGTTACAGTTTATAAGAATTCTAAGGTTTATGAGGTTAAGTTTGTTGATGGTGGTAAGGTAGCTCAAAAACTTACTGTAGTAGGTGATTGTGAGGAAAATCGTACTGGTACTACTGTTACTTTTAAACCTGATCCTGATATATTTGATACTGATATTTATGATTATGACACTTTAATGGTTAGAATTCGTGAGTTAGCATTTTTAAATCGTGGTTTATCACTTACTATTCGTGATGACAGGGACGATGAGGATACTACTGGTCAAACTTTTATGTATGAAGGTGGAATTTCAGAGTACGTTAAGTTTATAAATCAGGGTAAAACTGTAATTCATGATGATGTAATTCACTTAGAGGGTGAAGAGAATGATGTTTTCTTTGAGGTAGCAATGCAATATAATTCTAGTTATAAGGAAAATATTTATTCTTTTGTTAATAATATCAATACTCATGATGGTGGTACTCATGAGGATGGTGTTAAGAGAGCTCTTACTCGTTTAATCAATAATTATGCTCGTAAGACTAATATGCTTAAGGAGAAGGATGAGGCTTTAACAGGTGATGATGTTAAGGAAGGTTTAACAATGATTGTTTCTTGTAAGCATCCTAATCCACAGTTTGAGGGTCAAACTAAGGGTCGTCTTGGTAATTCTGAGGTAAGAAAATTAGCTGATAATGTATTTAGTGAAGGATTTGAGAGATTTCTTTTAGAGAATCCTGAGTGTGCTAGAACTATTGTTAATAAGGCTATGGCTGCATGTCGTGGTAGACTTGCTGCTAAGCGTGCTCGTGAAATGACTCGTAAGAGTGAGATGGCTGTTACTAATTTCTTTGGTAAGTTATCTGATTGTAAGAGTAAGGATCCTAAGGTTTCTGAAATATTTATAGTCGAGGGAGATTCTGCCGGTGGTAGTGCTAAAAAAGGTCGTGACTCTATGACTCAAGCAATTCTTCCTTTACGTGGTAAGATTTTAAATGTTGAGAAAGCAAGACTTGATAAGGCTTTGGGAAATGAGGAAATTCGTACTATTATTACTGCTTTTGGTACTGGTATAGGTGACGAGTTTGATTTATCTAAGTTAAGATATGATAAGATTATAATCATGACCGATGCCGATGTTGATGGTTCTCATATTAGAGTATTATTATTAACTTTATTTTATAGGTTTTTTAGACCTATTGTTGAGGCTGGACATGTTTATGCTGCGCAACCTCCATTATTTAGAATTATGCATGGTAAGACTAGAAAGTATGTACTAGATGAGAAGGAATTAAATGAGTATTTGAATTCTTTGGATGATAAGGTAAGAAGTCGTGCTGAGATTGCTCGTATGAAAGGTCTTGGTGAGATGGATGCTGAAGAGTTAAATGAGACAACTATGGATATTGAAAAACGTACTTTACGTAAGATTACTGTTGATGATTGTGTTGCAGCTGATGCTATATTTGAGAAGTTAATGGGTGATGAGGTTGAACCTCGTCGTGCATTTATTGAAGAAAATGCGATTTTCGTTAAGAATTTGGATATTTAGGGGGTGTAATATATGGAAGATAATAAAGATATAATTACTGATGAAGAGAATAAATATGGTTCTAAGTTTCATGAACGTGATAGCTTAACTGAAAATAATATCGTAAAAGAGGTCCGTGATTCGTTTTTGGACTATTCCATGAGTGTTATTACGGCTCGTGCGATTCCAGACCTTAGAGACGGTTTAAAACCCGTACACAGGCGTATTTTGTGGTCAATGTTTGAAGAAGGTAATACTCCTGAGAAACCTCATAAGAAATCAGCAACTACTGTAGGTTATGTTATGGGACATTATCATCCACATGGAGATTCATCTATTTATGAAGCTATGGTTCGTTTAGCTCAAGATTTTAACCAAAGATATATGCTTGTTGATGGTCATGGTAACTTTGGTAATATTGAAGGAGATGGAGCTGCAGCTTACCGTTATACTGAGGCAAGATTAGCTAAGATTTCTCTTGAGTTATTGCGTGATATTAATAAAGATACTGTTGATATGATGCCTAACTTTGATGAGACAAGTCCTGAACCTAAGGTTTTACCTAGTAGATTCCCTAATGTTTTAGTTAATGGTTCTATGGGTATTGCTGTTGGTATGGCTACTAATATTCCTCCTCATAATTTGGGTGAGGTAATTGATGGATGTGTTGCATATATTGATAATCCTGATATTGATACTTTAGGATTGATGCAACATATTAAGGGGCCTGATTTTCCTACTGGTGGTTTACTGAGGTTCCATATGGTGTTAATACTATGGATCTTAAGACTAAGGTGGCTGAACTTGTTCATAATAAGATTATTGATGGTATTAGTGATTATCATACTGATTTAAAGGATGGAGTAAAGATTACTATTACTTTAAAGAAGGACGCTAATCCTAATGTTGTTTTAAATAATTTGTATAAGCATACTAATTTTCAAGTTAATTATGGAATAATATTTTTAATGCTTGATAATGGTACTCCTAGAACTTTACCTTTAAAGGATATTATTTCTAAATATATTGATCATCAACGTGAAGTTATTTTACGTAGGACTCAATTTGATTTGAATAAGGCTTTGGAACGTGTTCATATTTTAGAGGGTTATAAGAAGGCTCTTGATAATTTGGATGAAGTAATTCGTATTATTCGTGAAGCTGATACTGATGTTGATGCTAAGAATGAATTGATTAGTAAGTTTGCGTTTAGTGAGATTCAAGCTGATGCGATTCTAGAGTTGAAGTTACGTAGATTAACTGGTCTTGAACGTGAGAAGATTGAGAATGAATTGGCTGAGAAGTTAGCGTTTATTGAGGAGATGAAGTCTATTTTAGCTAGTCGTGAGAAGGTTGATAACATTATTAAGACTGAGATGTTAGAGATTAAGAATAAGTATGCTGATGAGAGACGTACTAGTATTGATATGACTGCTATTGATTATATTGAGGATGAGGCTTTAATTCCTGTTGAGGATATTGTTGTTACTTTAACTAATAAGGGTTATATTAAACGTGTTAATAGTGATACTTATAAGGCTCAAAATCGTGGTGGTGTAGGTATTAAGGGTATGAGTACAAATGAAGAGGATTTTGTATGTAATATGATTTCTATGACTACTCATGATTATATTATGTTCTTTACTAATAAGGGTAAGGTTTATAGAATGAAGGGTTATGAGGTACCATTATTTAATAGACAGTCTAAGGGATTACCTATTATTAATTTACTTCCTCTTGATAAGGAAGAGGTTGTTAAGGCTATGGTTACTGTAAGTAATGATAGTGAATTTAATAATATTGTACTTTGTACACAAAATGGTTTAATTAAGAAAACTGCTCTTACTGAGTT
The DNA here is from genome assembly GCA_021152765.1 of Actinomycetes bacterium. Lineage (GTDB taxonomy): Bacteria > Bacillota_I > Bacilli_A > RF39 > UBA660 > UBA3631. The sequence continues at coordinate 12,561 of JAGKUT010000006.1, read as the reverse complement.
TGAGAATATAAGGACTAATGGTAAGTTAGCTATTACTCTTAAGGATGATGATGAGTTAGTTTCTGTTAAGCTTACTACTGGATCTAATGAGATATTGATTGCTTGTACTAATGGTCGTATGATTAGATTTAATGAGTCTGAGATACGTACTATGGGTAGAACTGCTTCTGGTGTTAGAGGTATTGATGTTGGAGATGGTAAGGTAGTTGATATGGATATTAGTTCTTCTGATCATGAGGTATTAGTTGTTACTTCTAATGGTTATGGTAAGAAGACTGATGTTGAGCAATATCGTATGACTCACAGAGGTAGTAAGGGTGTTAAGGCTCTTAATATGACTGATAAAACAGGTACTATAGTAGCATTTAAGTCTGTTGTTGGTGATGAGGATTTAATTATTGTTACTGATGCAGGTATTATTATAAGGTTATCTTTAAGTCAAGTTTCTAATACTGGAAGAGTAGCTCAAGGTGTTAAGCTGATTAATCTTAAGGATGAACAACATGTAAGTACTGTTACTGTTTTAGATAAGGTTGAAGAGAGTGAAGAGACTATATCTGAGGGTACTGAGGTAACTGAGAATGTAGAATCTAATGATTCAAATGAAGTAGTTAATGAAGAGGCTAGTGAATAGTCTCTTTTTTATGTTTCACGTGAAACTTTATTAAAAGTTTTAAACATTTTATTTTATATAATATATTATTTATACACATTTTATAATCATACTAATAGTATAATTTACAGAGTTATACACATATTTAGATAAATATATCTTTCAAATCAATTATTAATTGATAATTTTGAACATGTATGTTATTATTTAATCATAGAGGAGGAATGTTATGGAAGAAAAAAAGGAGAAAAAGACAATTAAATGTAGTTATGCGTGTCTGGTTATTATATTATGCGCGACTGTTGCATTTTTAACTGATTATATTATTATTGATAGGAAGACAAGAAAGTGTGATTGTCCTAAGTGTGAAATAACAAACAACGAAGTAATAAGTGGAGATATTGAGAATAAAGATAATACAGATGATACACAAGTTATTGAAGATGGTTCGAATAAATATAATGAATTTGCTGATAAAATAATTTCTGAAAGAAAAACTTTTTTCGAGGGTGAATTTTTATATCGTACAACTGTTGATGGAAATAATATGATAGATGTTAAATATTATAACGTAGAGCTTAATCCAGAAGGAGAATTAAAGGTAATATACTATTCTAATGATAATTCTTCTGATTCTAAATTTATTGCAAATGACGTCTTAAATTATTATATAATCTATTACGGAAACGGTGGTTATAAAGGTTTATATTTTATTTATAAAGATGGATCTGTTGGATTTGCAAATATAGAACAAGCATATATGAATAAGGAAAATATTACTATTAAGAATATAGAAAATGTAAAGAATATTGTTACAATAGTTCAAGGGAGTTTTAGTGATGGTATGTCAGGATACCATGCTCCTATATATATAGATATTGATGGAAATATGATAAAATAAAGAGATGTCAATCATCTCTTTTTTTATATGTTCCACGTGAAACAAGAACGGAGAAAAAAGAAAGTAAATAAATAAATGGAGAATAAATGAATGTTCCACGTGAAACAAGAACGGAGAAAAAAGAAAGTAAATAAATAAATGGAGAATAAATGAATGTTCCACGTGAAACAAGAACGGAGAAAAAATAGTTATGAACAATTTATATTTATTTTAATAAATTATTATTATATTTGATATTTATTTTATAAAAATATTTTCCGGGAAATAATTAGGAGACCTATTTTATTATTTATGCACATATATAATTAAAATAGGTCGACGTTAAATGGATTGACATGTATATTTTTGAACATATTTTTATTTTTCTTTATATATATTTATTATATTGTATATAAAGTTTTACACATATTTACGTAAAAGTATTATTTTTTATATAAGTTTTGAACAGTTTTTCTTGATTTATTTATTATGATATGGTATATTTATTGGGACGCAATATTTATGTTTGAACCAGGTCAGAGTAGGAATACAGCAGCCTTAAGAACCTCTAAATGTGTGCGTCTTTTTTTGAGGTTTTTATTATGGATGAATTATATATGAGAAAGGCTTTAGATATGGCTAATAGGGGATTTAAAAGGAATGATGTCCCTGTTGGATGTGTTATTGTTAAGGATGGCAAGGTTATAGCTAAGGCTTATAATACTAAGAACATTAAGAATTGTTCTATTAATCATGCTGAGGTTTTGGCTATTAAAAAGGCTTGTAGGAAATTAGGTACATGGCATTTGGATGATTGTACTTTATATGTTACTATGGAGCCTTGTTTGATGTGTTGTGGGGCTATTATTCAATCTCGTATTAAGAGGGTTGTTTATGGTGCTTCGTGTGAGAAGTTTGGATATGCATGTGAAGTTTTGAACAGTAAAAAAAATAATCATAGGGTAGATGTTACTTGTGGTGTTCTTGTTGATGATTGTTCTCTTATTTTAAAACGTTTTTTTTCTAATAAAAGGGGCTAGTTTTATATTAAATTAGTCTTTTTTATGGTATAATTATTTGTGTGAGGTGACTTTATGTATCAAGCTTTATATAGAAAATATAGACCTAGTAATTTTAATGAAATTGCTGGACAACAAGTTGTTGTTAAAACTTTGAAAAATGCGATTTCTAATGATAGATTAAGTCATGCTTATTTGTTTACTGGACCTAGGGGTACTGGTAAGACAAGTATTGCGAAGATTGTAGCAAAGACTATTAATTGTGAGAATCTTAATGATTTTATTCCTTGTGATAAGTGTAAGAGTTGTTTAGAGTTTAATTCTAAGAATGATGTTGATATTATTGAGATTGACGCTGCTAGTAATAATGGTGTTGATGAGATTCGTGAGATTAGGAATAAGATTGATTTAGTTCCTTCTTTTAGTAGGTTTAAGGTTTATATTATTGATGAAGTTCATATGTTGACTACTGGAGCTTTTAATGCTTTATTAAAGACTTTAGAGGAACCACCTAGTCATATTATATTTATTCTTGCGACTACTGAGCCTCATAAGATTCCTGCTACTATTTTATCTAGATGTCAAAGGTTTGATTTTAAGCGTATTTCTTTGGATGATATTGTTAGTAGGCTGGAGTATATTTCTAAGACTGAAGTACTTGATATTTCTCGTGATGTATTATTAGAGATAGCTAGATTGTCTGATGGAGGATTAAGGGATTCTATTAGCTTACTTGATCAGGTTATTAGTTATGCGGACAGTGATATTACTGTTAGTGATGTTCATGAGGTTAATGGTACTTTGACTCAAGATGAATTGAAGTTATTCTTTGATGATGTTATTGGCATGAATTATGAGAATGTTTTTTCTAAGATTTATACATATAATAACAATGGTAAGAATTTAGTTAAGATAGTTGAGAGTATTGTATCTTTTATTAAGAATATTTTGTTATATTATGATGCTCCAGAGTTTTTGAAGAGTTGTGGATATGATTTAGATGTTTATAAAGATTATGATATTTCTTCTGATAAGTTGATTAAATGTATTAATGAGTTTAATGAGTGTTTGATTAATATGAAGAAGAGTAATAATTTTCAACTTACTCTTGAGATGTGTTTGTTAAATATTTCTAATATTTTTAATGAAAAGGTTGAAGTTAAGGAAGTTGTTAAGACTGAGGTTAAGGAAAATAAGGTTAAAATAGATAAAGTGTCTGTTGTACACAAAAATAAATTTGATGATAGTTTATTTAAGAAAATAAGGGTTGAGAATGCTTTATCTGATTTTAATAAGGGTATCTTAAGAGATATTCTTGGTAGTATTGATAATTTTAAAAATTATGTTTTAGATAATGAATTAGGTAAGTATGCTTCTATGATTATGGATGGCAAACTTAAGGCTGCTAGTAATGAGTATTTGGTTTTTGTTTATGATAATGGTGATTTAGCAAATACTTTTAATAGTTGTTTTAAGGGTATTGAGTCTTTAGTTTTAAAGGTGTTATCTAAAAATTATAAAGTTGTTTCTGTTCCTATTGATGAGTGGGAAAGTATTCGTGATTTATTTAATGGGAAGAAGAAACAGTTTGTTTATGTACCTGAGAATGGGCAATTTGATTCGGTTAATGAGAGTACTGATGAGATTGCTTCTATGTTTGATGGTGTTGTTGAATATAATTAGGAAAGAGGAGATTTTATGAATATACAAGCTATGATGAAACAAGCACAACAATTACAAAATAAGGTGTTAAATGAGAAGAAGGTTATTGATTCTAAGGTGTTTACTGGTAAGAGTTCTTTAGTATCTGTTACTATGACTGGGGACAAAAAGGTTACTGGTGTTGATATTAATATGGATAGTATTGAGTCTGACGATAAAGAAATGTTAGAGGATATGATTATGCTTGCTGTTAATGATGCTATTACTCAAATTGATAAGGAAACTGAAGAGAAGATGGGTAAATATACTCAAGGTCTTCCTGGATTATTTTAATTATGAATTATCCTAAGTCTATTAGAAATTTAATTGAGTGTTTTAAGAAACTTCCCGGTGTAGGAGAGAAGACTGCTGAAAGACTTGCTTTATCTGTTATTAATTTTGATGAGAATGTTATAGAGCTTTTTTCTTCTTCTATTAAGGATGTTAAGTATAAGATTAAGAAGTGTAGTATTTGTAATAATTTAACAGAGGAAGATACTTGTGATATATGTCGTGATGAGAGTCGTGATTCAAGTGTTTTATGTGTAGTTGAAGAGGCTAAGAATTCTATTTTATTTGAGAAGATGGGTTCTTTTAAGGGCAGATATCATGTTTTAAATGGGCTTATTTCTCCATTAGATGGAATTGGACCTGATGATATTAATCTTGATAAGTTAGTAAGCAGGGTTGAATCTGAGGGTGTTAAAGAGGTTATTTTAGCTTTGAAGCCTAGTATTGAAGGTGAGACTACTAGTTTATATATTTCTAAGATGTTATCTGGAAAAGGTGTTAAGGTTAGTAAGATTGCTCAAGGTATTCCAATGGGTGCGGATATGGAATATATTGATATATTAACTCTTGAAATGGCTTTAGAGGATCGTAAGGAGATTAGTAATTAATTGATTTTTTTAACATATTATTAGTAGGTGATTATATGTTAAAAAATTTTTTTGGATTATTTAAAAAAGTTATTTTTTATGTTTTATTATTATATAGTTTTAATTTAGTTGCGGCTCCTATGGGTATTATTGTTCCAATTAATTTGGTTACTGTTATTAGTTTAGTATTATTAGGCGTTCCTGCTTTATTTAGTTTTATTTTAATTATTGTATTAATGTTTTGAGGTGATTTATATGTTGGATGATTTTATTTCTGATCAGGCTATTGCTTATAAGATTTTTAAGAATAGTATTATTAAAAATAAGTTATCTCATGCGTATTTAATTAATACTAATGGATATCATAAGGGATTCGATTTTGCCAAGGCTTTTGCGAAGTATTTATTATGTCCTAATAATGAAACTGGGAGTCACGAGTGTAGTGTATGTCATTTGATTGATAATAATTCTTATTCTGAATTTAAGGTAATTGAGGCAGATGGATTATGGATTAAGAAGGAACAGACTGATGAGTTACAGGAAATGTTTTCTATGAAGTCTTTGTCTGGTCGTAAGGTTTATATTATTAATGGTGTAGAGAATTTAAATATTTCTGCTTCTAATAGTATACTTAAGTTTTTGGAGGAGCCTGAAGAGGGTATTGTAGCTATTCTTATTACTGATAATATTTATAAGGTATTGGGTACTATTGTCTCTAGGTGTCAGGTAATTAATTTGAATAATGTTCAAGTTAAAAGTGATGATATGCTTTTGAATGTCGGGAATCAGTTATATAATGATAGTGATAAGATTAATGAGTTTGTTAATGATAGTGAGAGTATTAATAAAATTGGACATGTTATTGATTTTATAGAGTATTTGTATTCTAATAAGTTAGATACTTTAGTTTATATTAATAAGTATTGGAATGATTTTTTTAAGGGTAAGGATGATTATTTATTTGCTTTTAATATTATGATTATGTTTTATAGTGATGTTATTAATTATAAGATGGGAAAAGATATTATATTGAGCGAATTTAAGTCTAATATAGAGAAATTTAGTGAATTGGATTATAATATTATTAATAAGATTCTTAATTTAATTCTGGAAGTTAGGGAAGACTTATATTCTAATGTTAATTTGAATCTTCTTATGGACAAGTTTATTATTAAGATGGAGGTGATATAATGGTTGTTGTTGGTGTTAAGATTGGTGATTCTAGAGAAATATTATATTTTAATGCTGGTAAGTTAAGACTTAAAAAGAATTTAACTGTTATTGTTGATACTGAACGTGGTTTAGAGTTTGGTACTGTTATTGATGAACCATTTGTTAGTGATGATAAGAAGTATAATGGTATTTCTAATGTTTTGCGTATTGCGTCTCGTGATGATTTTAATAAGCATAAGAAGAATTTAAAGGATGCGAAGGATGCATTACATAAGTGCAAAGATTTGGTTAGTGAGTATGGTCTTCATATGATTATGGTTGATTGTAAATATACTTTTGATAGGAATCAATTGATTTTTAGGTTTTTATCTGATAGTCGTATTGATTTTCGTGATTTAGCTAAAGAGCTTGCTTCTATTTATAAGACTCGTATTGAGTTAAGACAAATAGGTGCTCGTGATAAGGCTCGTGAAATTGGTGGTTGTGGACAATGTGGTAGACCATTATGTTGTTCTGGATTTTTGAAGGATTTAGATACTGTTAGTATTAATATGGCTAAGAATCAGGGTATTGCTTTAAATCCTAGTAAGATTAATGGTGTTTGTGGTAGACTTATGTGTTGTTTAAAGTATGAGGATTCTTGTTATAGTGAATGTCGTAAGTGTTTACCTAGTATGGGTAGTCAGGTTGAAACAGAACGTGGTAAAGGTAAAGTTGTAAGTATTGATATTATTGGTAAGAAGTATAAAGTTGATGTTCCTAATGTAGGTATTATAGAGGTTGAATGTGGAAGTAATTAATTATTTATTAGGTTATAAGGATTTAAAGATTGTTCAGAATACTGATATGTTTAATTTTTCTTTGGATTCTGTGTTGCTTGCGAATTTTGTTAGTTTAAATAAGGGTATTTCTAATGTTTTAGATATTGGGTGTGGTAATGCTCCTATTCCTATGATTTTATCTTGTAAGGGAGATTTTTCTATTACTGGTGTTGAAATTCAGAAGGATGTTTACGATTTAGCTTTAAAGAGTGTTGGTATTAATGGTTTATCTGATAGGATTAAGTTAGTTAATATGGATATTAATGATTATTATCTTGATTTAGAGAGTGATAGTTTTGATGTTATTACTTGTAATCCTCCTTTTTTTAAGGTTACTGAGGGTTCTAATTTGAATAGTAGTCAGTATAAAGTGATTGCTCGTCATGAGGTTAAGTTAAATTTGGATCAGTTATTTAAAGTAAGTCGTAAGTTACTGAAGAATGGTGGAGTAGTTTCAGTTGTTCATCGTACTGATAGATTGATTGATATTATTGAGTCTATGAGAAGTAATAATATTGAGCCTAAGCGTATTCAGTTAGTTTATCCTCATGTGGGGGATGAGAGTAATATGGTTTTAGTTGAAGGAAGTAAGAATGGTCGTCCAGGACTTAAGATTTTACCTCCATTGTACACACATAATAGTGATGGAAGTTATACTGATAGTGTTATGAAATTTTTTGAAGGGTGATTTTATGAGTCAGAAGAGTTATGATGGTAGTCCAGTTGTTTATTTAATTCCAACTCCTATTGGTAATATGGATGATATTACTTTAAGGGCAATTAATACTTTGAAAGAGGTAGAGGTTGTTTTTTCTGAGGATACTCGTGTTACTGGTTTATTATTGAAACATTTAGGTATTAAGAAGAAACTTATTTCTAGTCATAAGTTTAATGAGGATGGTAATAGGGATAAGTTATTAGAGTATTTATCTAGTGGTTTTAGTGTAGGTGTTGTAAGTGATAGGGGAACTCCTTGTATTAGTGATCCTGGGTATGAACTTGCGCTTTGTGCTATAGAGAATGGTTATAATGTTGTCGGTCTTCCAGGACCTACTGCTTTTGTTCCTGCTTTAATTGTATCTGGTTTAGATATTTCTAAGTTTACTTTTATTGGTTTTTTAAATAGTAAGAGTTCTAAGAGGCGTAAAGAGTTAGAAGAATTGAAATATCACAAGGAATCTCTTATATTTTATGAGTCTCCACATCGTATTAAAGAGATGTTAGAGGATGTTTTAAAAGTGTTGGGAAATAGACGTGTGAGTATTTCCCGGGAAATAACTAAGAGGTATGAAGAGGTTTTTAGGGAAAATGTTATTGACATTATTCCTCTTATGGTTGACATTAAAGGTGAGTTTGTTATAATTGTTGAAGGTTCAAATGAAGAGGAAAAGTGTGACAATTTGACAATTCTTGAACATATTGAGTTTTATAAGAAGTTGGGAAATAATGATATGGATGCGATTAAGTTAGTTGCGAAGGAACGAGGAGTCGCTAAGAGTGTTATTTATAATGAGTATCATTTAAAGAGGTGATTTATTTGAAACTAATTGTTGGTTTGGGAAATCCTGGTAGAGAGTATGAGAGAACTCGTCATAATATTGGTTTTATGGCTATTGATAGGATTGTTGATTCTTTAGGTCTTAAGTTTGATAAGAATAAATTTAATGGTAGTTATTGTGTTAGTAACATTAATGGAGAAAAGGTTATGTTTTTAAAGCCTTTGGAGTATATGAATTTATCTGGTAATGTTGTAGGTAGGTTTGTTAAGTTTTTTGATATTGATGTTTCTGATATTTTAATTATTCATGATGATTTGGATATGGATTTAGGTCGTATTAAGTTGCGTCCTCGTGGAAGTAGTGGCGGACATAATGGTCTAAAGAATATTGAAGCTAATTTAGGTACTCAGGATTATAAGAGGGTTAAGGTTGGTATTTCTAATGATAAGAGGTTTGATACTAAGGATTATGTTTTAGGTAGATTTTCTTCTAGTGATATGGAAATACTTAATCCTATATTAGATAAGATGCCTGATATTTTTAATGATTTTTTAAGTATAAGTTTTGAGATGTTGATGAATAAATATAATTAGATACGTTTTTGTGTCTTTTTATTCGTTGGGAGGAAATAATATGTTTGATTTATTTAAGGATTTTAAGCATGAATATGTGAGTGGATTAAATGATGAGTTAAAGAGTATTTATATTTATAATTATTTTAGTTCAAGTGATAATAATGTTTTAGTTGTGTGCAACAGTTTGTATGAAGCTAATATGATGTATCAATCTTTATCTAATTACATTAATGATGTATTATTTTTTCCTATGGATGATTTTTTAACTAGTGAGGCTTTGGCTATTTCTCCTGAGTTAAAGGTTACTCGTATTGAGACTATGAATAAGATTATTAGTGGCGATAGGTGTGTTGTTGTTACTAATTTAATGGGTTATCTTAGATATTTACCTAGTGTGGATGTATTTAAGAGGTCTATTATTAAGTTAGAGAGTGGAACTGATTTTGTTTTTAGTGATCTTGTTGATAGATTGATTAGTAATGGATATGTTAGGGAGAGTGTTGTTAATAAGACTGGTGAAATAGCTGTTCGTGGTTTTATTCTTGATATATTTCCTATTAATAGTAGTAATCCTATTCGTATTGAGTTTTGGGGTGATACTATTGATAGTATTAAGTATTTTAATGTTGATACTCAATTAACTATTGATAGTATAGATAGTGTTAGTATTGTTCCTAATAGTGAGTTTTTAGTTTCTTCTGATGTTCCTTTTGAGGAGAGGTTTCAAAAGAATTTAAATAAGTATAGTGATGTTGTTAATATTGGTGGTTATTTAGGTGATTCTTGTGTATTTTTTAATAAGTATGATGATATTAAAAAGGGTTATGAGATATTAGTTGATGAAATTTTTAATTATAATGTTAGTTTAGAGTTACCAGGGGACACTAAGTACATGTTTGATTTTAATGATATAAAGAATAAGAAATCTATTTCTTTTATGTCTTTTGATAATAATATGTCTTATGAGAATTCTATTAGTTATAGTTCTAATGACATTGATAATTTTGGTAATGGTTATGATAAGGTTAATGAAAGACTTGATGATTATGTTTCTAGTGGTAAGATTGTTGTTGTTTGTTTAAGTGATAGGTATAAGGTTAATAAGTTATTAGAGAGTTTAAATCGTGAGGATTTGGTTTTTACTGATATTAATAATATTGTTGATGATAAGATTAATTTAGTTGTTAAGCGTATTAGTCGTGGTTTTATTTTTGATAAGTTTGTTGTTATTAGTGAGACTGAGTTATTTAATAAGAAGGCTACTGTTTATAATTATAATAGTAATTTTAAGTTAGGTAGTAAGATTCGTGATATTAATAAGTTAGAGATTGGTGACTATATTGTTCATGTTAGTCATGGTATTGGTAAGTATGCGGGTATTAGTACTCTTCAAAAGAATGGTCTTAAGAAGGATTATATATTACTTTTATATCGTGATGATGATAAGTTATATATTCCTGTTGAGAAGATTGATTTTATTACTAAGTATTCTTCTAGTAATGGATGTGAGCCTACTTTAAGTAAGTTGGGCGGTAAAGATTGGGAGAAGATTAAGAAGCGTGTTAGTAAGCGTATTGAGGATATGGCTTATGAGTTATTAGAGTTATATGCGAAGCGTGAGGCTACTCAAGGTTTTTCTTTTTTACCTGATAATGAGCTTCAGTATTCTTTTGAGAAGGAGTTTCCTTATCAAGTTACTCCTGATCAGTTAAAGGCTACTTTGGAAATTAAGAAAGAGATGGAAAGCGCACATCCTATGGATAGGTTATTATGTGGGGATGTAGGATATGGTAAGACTGAGGTTGCTTTTAGGGCTATATTTAAGGCAATTATGTCTAATAAGCAGTGTGCTTTATTATGTCCTACTACAATACTTTCTAATCAACATTTTAATAATGCGTTGGATAGATTTAGTAATTATCCTATTAGAGTAGAGGTTCTTAATAGGTTTGTTACTCCTAAGAAACAGAAGTTAATTTTGGATGATTTAAAAGAGGGTAAGATTGATTTATTAATTGGTACTCATAGAATTTTATCTGATGATGTTAAGTTTAAGGATTTAGGGTTATTAGTTGTTGATGAGGAGCAACGTTTTGGTGTTAAGCATAAGGAGAAGATTAAGAATTATAAGAATAATGTTGATGTTTTAACTTTATCTGCTACTCCTATTCCTAGAACTTTACAGATGTCTATGGTTGGTATTAGAAGTTTATCTTTGATTGAGACTCCTCCTAGTAATAGATATCCTATTCAGACTTATGTTTTAGCTTCTAATAAGCAGGTTTTAAAGGATGCGATTTATAAGGAATTTAGTCGTGGTGGTCAGGTATTTATTTTATACAATCATGTTGATGATTTACCTAGTAAGGCTATAGAAATTTCTAAATTGGTTCCTGAGGCTCGTATTGTTTATGCGCATGGTCAGATGAATAAGACTGAATTAGAGGATGTAATGTTTAAGTTTATTAATCATGAGTTTGATATATTATTATGTACTACTATTATTGAGACTGGTATTGATATTCCTAATGTTAATACATTAATTATTGAGGACGCGGATAGGTTTGGTCTTGCTCAGTTATATCAGATTAGAGGTCGTGTTGGTCGTACTAATAAGATTGCTTATTGTTATTTAATGTATGATAAGGGTAAGGTTTTAAGTGAAATAGCTGTTAAGAGGCTTAATGCGATTAAGGAGTTTACTGAGTTAGGTAGTGGTTTTGCGATTGCGATGCGTGATTTATCTATTCGTGGAGCAGGAGATATATTAGGTAGTGAACAGTCTGGATTTATTGATAGTGTAGGTGTTGATTTATTTTTATCAATGCTTGATAATCAGGTTAAGTTATTAAAAGGTGAAAAGGTTAAGGATTTAACTGAAGAGATTGAGGAGAAACCATTAGTTGAAGTAAGTACATCTATTGATGATGATTATGTTAGTGATGAGGAGATTAAGATATTAATTCATAAAAAGATTAATATGATTGATTCTTATGAGAAGTTAGAGTCTGTTAAGTATGAGTTAGAGGATAGATTTGGTAAGATTACTGATGATATGTATATTTATATGCATCAAGAGTGGTTAGAAAAGTTAGCTAAGAAATTAGGTATTAATGATGTTAAGCAGGTTAGGGATGTTATTGAAATTTATCTTTCTTATGATTTAACTAATAGTCTTAATGTTCAACAGTTATTTATTGAGTGTACTAATTTTGGTAGAATGTTTAGATTTAGTATTAAGAATAAGAGATTATTAATTAGTTTGAATACTAATAATTTAGATAAGCATTTTATCTTCTATATGATTGATTTATTTAAGTTAATTGAGGAGAATATGAAAAAAGAAGCCGAGTAGGGCTTCTTTTACGTTTTAGGGTGTAAATGAATTTTTTTCATTATAAT
>JAGKUT010000137.1 GCA_021152765.1 Actinomycetes bacterium | reverse complement strand
GAAATGCAGGATCATTCTTTATGAATCCTATAGTTCCTAATAGTAGTACTGCGAGTGTTGATATATCTTGTTGTGATAGTCTTAAATGATTTGAAGTTATCAATAATAATATCGTTGAAAATAATATTGTTATTGATGTTGGAAATGAGACTGATGCAACGTTTATTAAAAATTTACCTTTTACTTTTTCATTATTTGGTTCAAGTGCGAGAATAAATGCTGGTATTCCTATTGTAAATACGCTTGTTAATGTTAATTGTATTGGTATAAATGGATATGTTTTTTTTATAAACATAAATAGTATTAATAAAAGCATTGCATATAATGTTTTTGTTATAAAAAGGGACGCTGATCTTTCTAGATTATTTATTATTCTTCTTCCTTCTAATACTATTTTAGGTATTGAGTTGAAGTTAGAGTCTAATAATATTAATTCTGAAACATTTCGTGCTGCTTCACTTCCTGATGATAAAGCAATTGCACAATCTGCTTGTTTTAATGCGAGTACATCATTTACTCCATCCCCTGTCATTGCGACTACGTGATTGTTTTTTTGAAGGGATTCGATTATTGTTTTTTTTGCTTGCGGTGTTACTCTACCAAAGATATTATATTCTAATGCTGATTTTTTTAGTTCTTCATTGCTTAGATTTGTTGTATCTATGTACTTATCTTTAAATGATAAGTTTAATTTTTTTGCTATATTACATACTGTTATAGGGTTATCTCCTGATATTATTTTTACTTCTACTCCATTTTTTTCAAAGAATTCTATTGTATCTTTTGCTTCTTTTCTAATTTTATCTTCTATTAGAAATAGTCCTAATGGTTCAAGTGTTTTAGGTGTATTTTCTTCTGAAATTTTTTCTTTAGTATGTGCTAAAACTATTACTCTATTTTCTTTTTCGTATTTTTCTATTTCCTGTATTTTATTATTAAATAATATTTCGGGTGCTCCTATTATATAGGATCCATATTCTTCAAATGTAACTGCTGACCATTTATTTTCTGATTTAAATGGTATTATTTTTTTTACTTTATAATTATTTCTTTTTCCATATTTTTCTACTATGGCATTCATTGTTGAATTATTATTATCCAAATTATAACAGATTTCTTTTATTATATCGATTGTGTTAATATCTTTTAATTTTATGTATTCTGTTACTTTCATTTTTCCTTCAGTTAGAGTTCCTGTTTTATCAAAACATATTGTATCAACTCTGGCAATATTTTCTATACTATACATTTCTTGTATTAATACATTATATTTTGATAGTTTTATTGTTCCTATAGCCATTACTGTACTTGTTAAAAGCATTAGTCCATCTGGAATTATTGCGATTAGGGCTGCGACTGTATTAACTATACTATTTTGTAGTGTGTTATTTGGTAAATTTATTTGTTTTATAAAGAATATTATTCCAATTGGTACTATTATATATGATACTATTTTTATTATTTTTTTTAATGATTTCATTATTTCTGAACCAATTGGTTTTAAATATTTTGCTGATTTTGTTATTTTATATGTATAGTTTTCTTCTCCTACATGTATTACTTGTACTAGGGCTTCGCCACTTACTACATAGCTTCCTGAGAGTATTGTATCTCCTGTTTTTTTCTTTATTGGTGTTATTTCTCCTGTTATTAGTGCTTCATTTACTTCTATTTTTCCTTTTCTAATTATGGCATCTGTTACTATTTGTTTTCCGCTATTTAGTACTAGTATATCGTCTAATACTATTCTATCTATTTCTATATCTTGTTTTTCTTTACTTCTTATAACCGTTGCTTTTTTTGATACTATTAATGATAACTTATCTATTATTCTTTTACTTTTTAGTTCTTGGACTATTCCTATAAACGTATTGCATATAATTGTTCCCATGAATAATAAATTTTTGTATGCTCCTACTAAAAAAACCAAAAAGGCTAAGAAAAGATTTAGGAAATTAAACAATGTACAAATATTTGTCCTAAATATATCTTTAACACTTTTCGTTTTAATGGTTGTATTATAGTTTATTTTATTTTTTACTATTCTTTCTTCTACTTCTTTATCTGTTAGTCCAGTTATTATGTTTGTTTTCATTAAGCGCTCCTATTTTTCTATATAATATGCATAGTATTCTTCAAATGTTATATTCTCGTCATGAATTACTTTTGCTGCATCAATTCCTACATATCTAAAATGCCATGATTCATAGTCAAATTTTGTTATGTATTCTTTATCTTTTGGATATCTAAGTATGAATCCATATTTGTATGAGTTATCCATTAACCATTTGAATTCATCAGTTTTATCAAAATCATCTGTCATAACTCCTGTTGTTAATATATCGAATGCTAAACCTGTTTGATGTTCTGAGAATCCTGGAAGTGATGCATAGTTTTTTACATTTTCTCCTTTTATTTGTTCATAAAACTCATATGTTTCTTTTTGTTCTTTGTAGCTTCTATATGATGATGATATTATCAAATCCATTCCATCATTCTTAGCTGCATAAAACATTTCTTTATAGTGTTCCATTACTTCTTCTGGTGCATTATTTTCGTCATATGCATACATTGGTGAAATTGGTTTAACATTTTCTGGAGTATAGTTTTCTTCAAGATAGTTATATTTATTTACTAACATTAATTCTTTTTTTTCTATATCTGCTTTTCTTGGTTCATTATATTCTTCTTTATCTGCATTTGTATTTATTATTGCGATTACATCTGATAGATTTTTTCCTTCTGCCACAGCCTCTCCGCTTGGGTGTGTGCCCATCCAATACTCAGCCTGAGGCTTATCGCTTACTTCATAGCCAAGCAGAGAAGGAAGAAAATCTTTATTTCCCCATGCGTATTCTTTTACTACGCCTTTAATTTTCATAATAGCCATGAAATTAGAATACACCATAAATCGATTGTGAAAAAGAATAAGACATTTGTTTTCTATATTGCAAAACTTCTTCAACGAAAATATGATTGTCTTATCATGCGGCATTAGCACAATGGTAGTGCACCGGCTTCCCAAGCCGAGTACGCGGGTCCGATTCCCGTATGCCGCTT
>JAGKUT010000136.1 GCA_021152765.1 Actinomycetes bacterium | reverse complement strand
CAGTTATAATATTAATTATAATACTAAATCTATGTAATTCTAATCAAGGTATAATAAATAATCACATATTAGAATATAAAATCGAAGAATTTATAAAATTGATAGGAGTAGGAATGATAGACTCAATAACAAGCATAATACCTGGAATAAGTGGAACTGCAATTTTAATGTCAATAGGATACTACAACATAATAATTACATCATTTTCAAACATAACAAAAATAGATACCCTAACACCAACGCTATTTGTATTAATTCCATTTGGAATAGGATTCATAATAGGAACAATATATGTATCAAAAATAATAAATATAATTATTAAAAAAAACAAAAATATAATAAATATACTAAGTATAATATTTATGATAATAACAACGATTATTCTAATAAAGCAAGCATTAATAAGTAAATACACAAAGCTTGAACTAATAATAGGATTAAATCTATTCATAATTGGAATAATAATGATAACATATATTAATAGAAATAATAATGAATAAAAGTAAAAAAATAAAGTATAATTAAATGAGGTGAAACAATGGAAAAAAAACTACCAAAAGTCTTCGCTAATAAAATAGAAAAAAAAATAAATAATAACGAAAAAATATATAATTCAGGAGATATAAACAATCAAGAAAAGCAACCAAAACAACAAAAATCAGAAAATAATAAAAAAACAATAACAAATGAGCAAACAATATCAGATAAAATAAATAAAATATTTAGTTCAAGAAATTATGTATACAAAATACCAGTAAAAATACAAACACAAGATTCAGAAATAGTAACGAAAATAATTGGAAAAAATAAAAACAATATCATAACTGTGGACAATGAGTTGATAAAAATACGAGATATAAAAAATATTGAAATATATGAAGAAAAAAACGAGTAAACTCGTTTTTTATATACAATCAACATGAGTATCTTGCAAACATCTTAAAGCACATACACAATTTAAATTAATTGTAAAAAAAGAATTAGTTGCCTCATAAGGATAAGGTTCCTCAGTATCAGTATTAGGTGCTAAAACTCTAAAAGTAGCGCAACAGCCATCAATTTTTTCGACTCTAAAAACATTCGAAGTAACAGTTTCGTTAGGATCCTTGCTTATAGGCATACTCCATGGTACACTGTTACAACCACAAGTATATAACATTACAGGTCTAGTATTGCAATTTACAGAAGTAGCACAACAACCTAAAAATCCCCTATCACATGTATCTAGACATGAATCCCCACACTCTGCATTTTGCTGAAGAATATTAATAACTGCCAAAATTTCAGAGATACATTTGCAATCATCAGAATTATTATTACACATATAATCCACCCCTTCTTTATTCCTAATATAAGATATTCCCGTGCGTAAAAAATGTGTGAACAAACACCTAATAACAATATATTTTAAAAAAACTATTGAAAAAAAAGGTTTTTTCTGATATTATTATTAATAGAATAATAAGGAGGTCAAATATGGACAAAATAACAATAAGTAATTTACAAGGCGAAAATGGACTAGTAAACGTAGTAAGATACTTTAAAAATAACGGAACAGAATATCTAATATATTCATTAAATGAGGTTGACGAAGCTGGGTATACCAGACTTTATGTAACAAAATTAAACGGTGTTGATGGAATGTACACAGCAGATACATTAAATGAAAATGAATGGAATGAAATTAAAAATTTAGTTAAAATTATAGTAAAATCAAACAAAGAAGGAATGCCTGTTCCAGTTCAAGACCTTAATCCAAAAAGAATTAATAGTATATTATTAAAAGATAAAAAGGTATTTAAGTTAAATGCACCATTGGTAAATGATTTATCAGCAAATATACCAAACTTCGATACAGATTCTGATGAAGGAAATGAACAAAAAACAATTGGACAAAGCGAAGTACCAAGTGCACCAACATTTGAAACACCAGTACAATCAACATTTGAAGTGCCAAGTGCACCAACATTCGAAACACCAGTACAATCAACATTTGAAGTGCCAAGTGCACCAACATTCGAAACACCAGTACAACCAACATTTGAAGTGCCAAGTGCACCAACATTCGAAACACCAGTACAACCAACATTTGAAGTGCCAAGTGCACCAACATTCGAAACACCAGTACAATCAACATTTGAAGTGCCAAGTGCACCAACATTTGAAACACCAGTACAACCAACATTTGATTTTAATTCTACATTTACTTCAAACAACCAAGCTACCTCATACGAATCAAATTCGAATATGACACAAGATTATAAGAAAATGTATGAGGAAGAATTTGAAAAGAATAAAGAATTACAAACACAAATTGACGAATATAAAACTATTTTAGATAATTTAAAAAGAATTATAGAAAAATAAAAATGCTAGGAAAATACAAACCTGGTATTTTTTTTTAAGTAAAACATAACATTGTATAGAGGGTAAAATATGAAAAATGCAATAAAATACTACTATAACCTTAACTCAGACAACATACATCAATACAAAAACGAGTATAAATTTAAAATCAATAATAAAGAATACATACTATATTCACATCCATATACATTAGAAGAAATAGAAGAAAAATACCAATTACAAATATACATTAATTCTCTCGGAATATACTGTCATAAAATAATCAAAAATATACAGAATGAATTAACAACACTAATTAATAATAAAAGATATGTGCTAATTGAAATTCAGAATGAAAATAGAATAATAAATGGTAATGACATATCATTATTTTTGAATATACAAGTAAATCCGGATTACTTTAAAAATATAAATAGGATTAATTGGTATAATTTATGGAAGAATAAAATAGATTATATTGAATATCAAATAAGCCAATTTGGAAAAAAATATCCGATTATAAGACAAAGCATAGATTACTATATAGGTATTGCCGAAAATTGTATATCATTGTTATCAAATATTAAAACAAAATCGACTTTAATATCATGTATGCACAATAGAATAACACCTAAAACAACTACAACAGATTTTTATAATCCTATAAATTTTATAATTGACAAAAGAGTAAGAGATATTGGTGAATATCTAACAAATAAATTATATGAAGAAACAGATATAACAATAACAATAAATAATATACTAACATATATTTACTTTTCAAA
>JAGKUT010000135.1 GCA_021152765.1 Actinomycetes bacterium | reverse complement strand
AAAATAATTAGCATATTTTTTAGTTAGAATCATCAAATAATTGTCTTATGTCTATTTCTAAAGCATCAGCAAATTTTCCTATTGTTTCTAATAATGGTGTTTTATCTATTGATAAGCATTCTAAATCTCTAACATAACCATGAGTAAGTCCAGTTAAATCTGCAAGTTCTTGAAGTGTGTACTTTCTCATTAAGCGATATTTCTTTATATTTTTTCTAACAATTAATGATAATTGTTCTTTAGAATATCTACTAGTCAAAGTACCTCACTTCCTCTCTTGTAAAATTATTTCATAAAGATTTTGAAAAATATGTCGTCTGTGTGAAGTTTTTATGATATAATTAAAATTGAAAGGAGATAAGGTTTATATGAAGACTAAAAAATGTAAACATTGCCAAGAAGAAATTGCAAAAAGTGCAAAGAGATGTCCTAAATGTGGTGGAAAATTAGGAATGCCAGGTTGGGCTAAAGCTTTAATTATAGTTGTAATTATATTTGGTTGTATCGTTGGATGTGTTAATGGTTGTTCAAATGCAGTAAATGATGCTGTTGAAGATACTAAAAATTCTTATAAAGATATAAATGGAAAAACTTCATTTAAAGTAAATGAAACTTTCCAAAACAAATATGAAAAAATAACTATGACTGAAGTAAATACTAATGTCACTGATTATAGCGAATATCTAGGACCAAAAGATGGCAATAAAATCATTGCATTAAAATTTGAAGTTGAAAATATTAATGAAGAGAATGATGAATTATATGTTAGTAGTATGAGTTTTAATGCCTATGCTGATGGTGAAGCTGTTGATTCATATATGTATGGAAGTGATAAATATAAAGACTTATCAGCAACACTTGGAAAAGGAAAGAAAGCTGTAGGTTATGTATTATATGAAGTTCCTAAAAATGCTCAAAAGATAACTGTTGAGTATAATGCAGATTTCTGGACTGATGGTAATGCTATCGAATTTGTAGTTCAATAGAAGTAAAAAACTGGCTAATTTATAGTCAGTTTTATATTGAATAAATATATATAAAGCAAAAGGAAGAGATAAACTCTTCCTTTTGAAAAACTTCTACCAAGTGTATAAATACACCTGCAACAATCTAAAGTACCTTAATTATACCATTTTAAATGGTTAAGTCAACACTTTTTCACGATTTTCTTTAGATTTATTATAAATAGTATTTTGCTTTCTGATAGTTCTATTTGTTTCTTTTATTTCTTCAAAAGCATAATACTTCTTTATTATTTTTAATATAGCATCATTATCTTTTTTAGTAATAGTTGCTATTTTATTATTTATATAATATGGTTCTCTAATTCTATTAGAACTTATGTTAATTAAGTTTTCTAATCTCGCAGTTCCTAGTTTTTCATCTAATAAATCATAATGAAAATAATAATTATCATCTTTATGTTTTGAAGTAAGTGGTATAGCAGTCCACATTTTTTTATTTGATGCACTTCTCCATAATATTGCTGGTCTTAACTTTCTTAATTCACTACCAATATTATAACCTAAATCTACCCAATATATTGCTCCAACTTTTAAATTAGTAGTATCATCAGTATTTTTATTTATTAATTCTAATTTATCTTTACACCATTTATTATATGATATGCCATCCGGATCATTATTTGTATTATCTTTGACATAGTTTAAAAAACTAATTTTAGATTTTAATAAAATATCATCAAATTCTTTATTAGTTATTTTAATAGGTTTACCTTTAATATAAACACATCTTTTAATATTGGAACGATTATAATCAGTTATTTCATCAAATACCACATATTTATTAATAGATTTTAAATGAATACTATTTTCTTTTTCTTCATTATAAACAGGTACTCCAACATAATGATTTTGTGATATATCATAAAGAATCAAAATCCATTGTTTATTATCATTTAAATTAAATTCATATATTTGTTTCCAATTTATAGTAAGCATATTTATCACCAACTTTCTTTATTTTAATTATCTTTCTAGTTCATCATCTTTTGATTTTTTGGTTTCATAAAATTCTTCAGCATACTCATTCATTTCATCATTAATGTGCTTTGTTGCTTTATCAATTTCCTTTTTATTAAATAAATTAAAACCTTTAAATGATTTTTCTCTCTTTCTTATAACTTCAGGATCATATTGTTGTTTAAAAAAATTAAGATTAATATTATTGTAATTAAATAATCTATCAATTAATTCTTGGATAAATTCAGGTAATTTTTTGATTATTTTATTTAAGTGATAAATAAGATAATCAGTTTTTTCTTTTAAATCGTTGTATCTAGTTTCAGTTTGATAGTTAATATTCTTTAAATATTCATTTTCTTCTTTTAACTTTTTATTTTCGTCTAATAACTGATTTTTAGATTTAATAACAATTTTATTATTAAGTTTTTTCTTTTTATCAATTTCATCTTTGATATCATCTTTATCTTTATTAAGTTTTGTTATTTGCTTATTAATAGATTCTTTATTATCTTCTAAATCAGATACTTCATTTTCTAGATTAGATATTTCTTGTTTAAGACCTTTAACTCTTTCATTAAAAAGTTTTCTTTCATATGAAGTAATATCTCTATTTTTACCTTTTTCCTTTTCTTTAAGTTTAGAATCTAAACCATATGCAATATTAAATTCGTTGATACATCTTTCTCTCATTTTATCTTGAATAACTACTAATGATTCTTTTGTAAAAATAGATGTTTTTCCAACTTGTCTTGATAAACCTGTTTTACAATTTTCCTTAACTGGAACTCCGACTATATGCATATGTGGAGAGTGTTCATCAAAGTGAATATTCGCATTTGCTATATAAAAGTCTGGAACTATTTCTTGTATATCTGCTAATTGTTGTTCAAATACTTGTGTCATTTGATATTTATATTCTAAACTTTTCTCATCCCAATATTCCATATTTCCAAGTTCAATAACAATTTCACATGCAAGATCATGTTTAGTATCATTAGCAATCTTATTAAAATAGTTATCTATCTTTCTATCATCTCTAGTTTGCTTATTATTATATTCTAGTCTTGCTTCATCAAATAAATCTAAATATAATTCTTTAACATCTTTAACAATATCATTTGAACCTTTGATAGTTTTTATTAGTTCTTGATTATTATCATATTGTCTTAAA
>JAGKUT010000134.1 GCA_021152765.1 Actinomycetes bacterium | reverse complement strand
ATATTATACTAGAATTATCATCCCATAAAGCAACTATTCCATTAGATAAACTTTTTTTAACATCAATAAGTCTTTGATTAGTAGAACCTCTGTACTTGCAATCAAGAGATTTATACTCCATCATAAACTTACCATCAACTAATACATCAATACATCCTAAAAAATCCATAACACTTTTTTTCTTTTTACCTAACTCTAATAACTGTTCAAATGTAAATCCGGTATAACACCAAATATTTAAGCCTAAATCCTTCGCATATTTAGCAATTTCATAACAAGCAGCACTTTGACACATTGGATCACCACCAGAAAAAGTAATTCCGCTTTGAAAAACTAAATCATCAATCTCTGACTTAATATAGTCCACATCTACCAAAGCACCACCATCAAAATCATGAGTAGATGGATTATGGCAACCATAACAATTATGAGGACAACCTTGAGTCCAAATAACTGTTCTAATACCAGGTCCATCTACTATGCTATCTTTTTGTAAATCAGCAGCAAGTCTTATTTCCATAATTACTTAGAATCAGATGGACAATTAGACTTAATAACTTCTTTAATACCAGTATGTTTTACACGATCTTTTTCCTCAGCTCTTTTACCATTATTAAATCTTTTAACATCACCAGCTAAATAACCAGTAACTCTTCTAATTCTTTCGAATCCTACACCTTCACCAACAACTTTTTCCATAAAAATCCTCCTTAACAATCACAATGTAAACTATTTACAACTTCAAGTGGAACACTATCAAACTCTTTTCTTCCACAACCTGGACATACATCACCTATAACACCAACATATCCACAAACTGGATCTCTATCAACTGGATGGTTTATAGCTCCATATCCAATTCCACTTTCCTTCATTAATCTAATAACACTTTCAAATGCTTCAGTATTCATAACTGTATTACCATCTAATTCAATATAAGTAATATGACCACCATTAGTTAATGCATGATATGGTGCCTCTAACTTAATCTTATCAGCAATACTCACATTATAATAAACTGGTACATGGAATGAGTTAGTATAATAAGCACGATCAGTAACACCTTTAATCTTTCCATATACAGCTCTATCTATATTAACAAATCTTCCAGATAAACCTTCAGCAGGAGTAGCAATCAAAGTAAAGTTCAAATTATATTCTTTAGCAAACTCATCAGTTTTCTTTCTCATAAATCCGATTATCTCTAATCCTAATTTTTGAGCCTTAGAACTTTCACCATGATGTTCACCAATTAAAGCCTTTAAAGTTTCAGCAAGACCTATAAATCCAATAGTTAAACTACCATGTTTTAAAACTTTTCTTAAACGATCAGTAGGTTTTAACTTATCTCCATCTGTCCATACACCTTGTTCTAATAAGAATGGGAAATTATAACATCTCTTACTACATTGAACTTCAAATCTTTCTAATAACTGATCACGAACAAGTTCCATCTTTTCAGTTAACTCTTGATAGAAACCATCCATATCAGCCTTATCTCTTTCACCTAAACAAATACCATGTTTAATAGCAATTCTTGGTAAGTTAATAGAAGTAAAACTTAAATTACCACGTCCACCTGTTGTTTCGTTATTCTTATCAGTAACATCACTCATAACACGAGTACGACATCCCATATAACCTACTTCAGTCTTGAAATCTCCCTCTTTATAAAAACTTAAATTAAATGGAGCATCAATAAATGAAAAGTTAGGGAATAATCTCTTAGCACTTACCTTACAAGCTAACTTGAATAAATCATAATTTTTATCTTCCTTATTATAATTAATTCCCTCTTTAACCTTAAATATAGAAACTGGGAATATTGGAGTTTCACCATGACCTAAGCCTTCATTAATAGCAAGTAAGAAATTCTCAGTAACCATACGACCTTCAGCACTAGTATCAGTACCAAAATTTATACTAGAAAATGGTACTTGTGCACCTGCTCTAGAATGCATAGTATTTAAATTATGAACAAAAGCCTCCATTGCTTGATAAGTAATACGATTAGTCTTTTCCAATGCTTTTTCATAACTCTTTTCAAATAATCTATAAACAGAATCAGAATCTTTATAAAAACTTTCAAAGATATTAATATCAAACTCAATTGTATTTAATTTATCAATTATATTAGAAACTTTATCCATATTAACAAAACTAGTTAAACCAGTATAATCTAATAAATCATAAATTTGTTGTTTCAATTGTTTCTTAAATGTCTTTAAAACACCAGGAGCCATATAATAATCAAATGCAGGAATACTTTGTCCACCATGTTGATCATTTTGATTTGATTGAATAGCAATAGCAGCAAGTGCTGAATAAGACATAATATCATTTGGTCTTCTTAAATAACCATGTCCAGTAGAAAAACCATTCTTAAATAATCTATCTAACTCAATTTGCATACAAGTAGTAGTACCCATAGCAAGGAAATCCATATCATGAATATGAATATCACCATCATCATGAGCCTCACTAAACTTAGTCTTCATTAAATATGCCTTAGCAAACTCCTTAGAAATAGTACTACCATATTGTAACATTGTACCCATAGCAGTATCACCATCTACATTTGCGTTTTCACGTTTAGCATCATCTTCATTAGCAGTTTTTAAACCTAAACCTTCAATAGACTTTAAAAACTTATGAGTTTTCTTTTCATCAAAGAATAACTTACGAGAATTATTTCTTCTTTCACGATATTCAGCAAAAGAAGCACATACATCTTCATATCCTTTATTCTTCATTTCATCTTCTATTAAATCTTGAATTTCTTCAATCTTAATTTTATCATTATCACGAGCTAACTTCTCGATTCTCTTAATAACGGCATGATATACTTTTTGAATATCTTTTTCAGTATACTTAACCTCATCCTCAGTTGACACACTGTCAAAACCCTTTTTAATCGCAATCGCAATTTTAGTTCCATCAAAATCAACTAACTTTCTGCCATTACGCTTTAAAACTTTTAGATTTTCTAATAACTCTTCTGTATTAGTCATTTTGTCTTCCTCCTACCATCATTTTCAAACTCATTTTATATCAAAAATAAGACCAAGTCAATACATTTTATAAACTTTTTTCGAATGTTTGTTCGCTATATATTATAATCCCTTATTTTACAACAAAAATCAAAAATAAAAATTTTATGTTAATTTACATTTTAGAAAAATATAAAAAAATAAAA
>JAGKUT010000133.1 GCA_021152765.1 Actinomycetes bacterium | reverse complement strand
ATATAAGTGATTCTGATATAAAAAACTATATAAAATATCTAAATAAAGAAAATAACGATGTAAGAACTATATCACATAATATTTCAACATTAAGATCATTCTATAAATTTCTATTAATAGAAAAAAAAGTAAACAAGAATCCAATGGAATATATAGAACTTCCAAAAACAAAAAAGTCACTCCCTAAAACATTATCTATAGAAGAAATAGATAAACTATTAGATATAAAATTAAAAGATGCATTCTCATACAGAAATAAAGCTATGTTAGAACTCATGTATTCATCAGGACTAAGAGTATCAGAACTGGTTAATGTAAGTATTCATGATATTGATACATCAAACTGTATAATAAGAATAATGGGAAAAGGTTCAAAAGAAAGAATAGTACCACTAGGAGATTACGCAATAAAATATATAGAACTATATCTAAGAGAATACAGAGAAAAATTAGTAAAAAAAGAACTAAATGACTATTTATTTTTAAATAATCATGGAAAGAAAATGACTAGACAAGGATTCTTTAAAATATTAAAACAAATCGCTAAAGAAAAAGGAATTAAAACAGAATTCTCACCACATACATTAAGACATTCATTCGCAACACACCTACTAAATGGTGGCGCAGATTTAAGAAGTATACAAGAAATGTTAGGACACTCAGATATCTCAACAACCCAAATATATACACACGTATCAAAAGAAAAATTAAAAGAAAATTATAATAATTTTCACCCACATGCTTAAGGAGGTAATTATGGAATTAAAAAAAGATATAAATAAAAACATATTTAGAGAATATGATTTAAGAGGAATATACCCAACTGAAATAGACGCAAACGATGCATACACAATAGGAAGAAGCTTTGGTACATACATAAAACAATTTAATGAAACAGAAACACTAATAGGACACGATAATAGACACTCTTCACCAGAACTATCAGAAGCATTAATAAAAGGAATTAGAGAATCTGGAATGAATGTTATAGACTTAGGATTAGTCACAACACCAATGTATTATGCAGCAAAAAAGATATATAAAATAAACACAGGAATAATGGTTACTGCATCACACAATCCAAAAGAATATAATGGATTTAAAATATCATTTTCTAAAATTGGTAATGCATATGGAAAATTAATAACAGACTTCAGAGACTTTACCAATAAACTAGAATTCGATGAAGGAAATGGTTCATTAGAAAAAAGAGATATAAAAGAATTATATCTAGAACAAATTAAGAATAGTATCAATTTAAATAAAAAAATAAAAGTAGTTGTTGACTGTGGTAATGGAACAGGATCAGTAATAATTAAAGATGTACTAGAAAAACTAGGAATAGAATACTACCCACTATACTGTGAATCAGACGGAGACTTCCCAAATCATCATCCAGATCCATCAGTACATGATAATCAAATTGATTTAGCTAAAAAAGTAGTAGAACTAGGATATGACTTTGGATTTGGAGTAGATGGAGATGCAGACAGAGTAGGTATAGTTGATGAAAAAGGAAATATACTAACATCAGATATATATATGATAATAATGTATAGATATCTAAATAAACAACTAAAAACAAGAAAAGCACTATTCGATGTAAAATGTTCAAGAGCACTAATAGATGAATTAAAAAAACTAGATATAGAACCAGTAATGTATAGAACAGGAGCATCATACACTAATATGATGATGCAAGAAGGAAACTTTGACTTCGGTGGAGAATTCTCAGGTCACCTATTCTTTAGAGACAAATATCCAGGATTTGACGACGGAATTTATGCAGGACTAAGAATACTAGAAATACTATCAAATACAGATAAAAAACTATCAGAATTATATGAAAACATAAATACTTATTATTCTACAGAAGAATTAAGAGCTAAAGTAACAGATGAAAACAAATTCCAAATAGTAGAAAAAATAAAAGAATACTGTAAAGAAAAAAATTATAAAGTAATTGATATAGACGGAGCAAGAATAGAATTTGATGATGGATGGGCACTTGTTAGAGCATCAAATACAGGTCCTAACCTAACAGTAAGATTTGAAGCAACTACAATGAGTAGAGCCGAAGAACTTCAAAAAGAATTCCAAGACTTAATAAAAAAACTATCAAACGAATATAAATAAGACTTTAAAAAGTCTTTTTTTCATATAATTTATTGGTGATTATATGAATATAACAGCATTTATATTAACAACACTAGCAGGACTATCAACATTATTAGGAACAATTCCTATATTCATTAAAACAAAAACAAATAAAATAATAATAAAAGCACTATCATTTGCTGCAGGAGTAATGATCACAGTCTCAATAACAGACTTAATACCAGAAGCATTAAATTATTTAAATAAAACATTTAAAATAGTACCTACACTACTAATAATAGGAATATTTATATCTTTAGGAATAATTATATCAATGACAATAGATAAATACATAAATAAGAATAGAGAAGGGGAGTTATATAAAGTTGGAATAATATCAATGATAGCAATAATACTACATAACATTCCAGAAGGTATCGCAACATATCTATCAAGTGAATTTAATTTTAAACTAGGATTATCACTAACAATCGCAATAGCACTCCATAATATACCAGAAGGAATAAGTATTGCTATTCCAATATATTATGGAACAAAGAGTAGGGGAAAAGCACTAATATATACCCTCTTCTCTGCATTATCAGAACCCCTTGGAGCACTACTCGCATACTTATTTTTAAGTAAAATAATAAACAACAATATAATGGGTATATTAATGTCTTTAATAGCAGGAATAATGATTCAAATATCTTTCTATGAACTATTACCAACATCATTAAAATATAAAAATAAAAAACAAACAATAATATATTTATTAATAGGTATATTATTTATGATAATTAATCATTTAATACTAAAATAAAAATAGAGGAATAAATCCTCTATAGGTCACTATCTACAGTTATAATTTGAATTATTACTGCATGAGTTATAATCATTTGAATTAGTTACATTATTAGCATTTGCATTAGCATTAGCTTTATTTCTTGCATTTGTTTTGCTAGTAGCGTTAGTCTTATTCATTTGTTTATTTGTCTTACTCATAATTTATCACCCATTAATATTCTTAACAAAAAACAGAAGAATATAGTTGGTAATATAAAACATAAATACCATATTTTTTCAAAATATAGAAGTTAACATAATATACATTATACACATTTTATAAATTTTGAATTATAAGTG
>JAGKUT010000132.1 GCA_021152765.1 Actinomycetes bacterium | reverse complement strand
AGGATTATTTCCGTTTATCATTATAAAAGCGGCAATAAATCTAGAAAAGAAAAAACTCCGTTAAAAAACGGAATTTAGTCTAAAAATTTACGAAAAATTAATTTTACCCTCTCAAATTTTTACTAACCATCTCAACCTGATCAGTTAATTGATTAATTCTTTCTATAATTCTTCTAGCCTTTATATGATCAACATTTCCTTTAGTCACGGAAAAATGTTCCTCCAAAGATTTTAAATCTAAATTAGAAGTAAAAAAAGTTGGTAAATGTTCTTGCATTCTATACTGAACTAAAGGGCAAAAGATCTCATCCCTACCCCATAAAGTAGTCGCCTCTGCTCCTATATCATCAATAAGTAATAAAGGTGCTTTCTTAACAAGTTCGAATTTTTCACCATAACCACTATCAAATGATGACTTCAAATCTCTTAAAAACTCAGGCCAAAATATAATAACACTCTTAACTCCATCACGAGCAAGTTCATTAAACAATGCAGAAATCATATAAGTTTTACCACAGCCAAAATTCCCATATAGATAAAGTCCTTTAGAAGCTTTATTCTTTCTATAATCACCTAAAAATTTATTAATCCATAATATTGCATTGTATCTATTTGAATCATTACTATAAATTTGATCAATAGAAGCTTCTTTTATTTCTTTAGGTAAATCAAATAAACAAACATTATCTTGATAAGAATTCTTTTTAATATCCTTAAGTTTATATTTACATGGCTGATAATCAAACTCTAATCTTGAATCAATCACACGAGGTAAATAAGAATAACCATTCAACTTAAATGGACAATGAATTAAACCTTTACACTTACGACATGTATCATAATTAATAGAACACTCCTCTAAAGTTGTAGTATATTTCATTAATTTTTCCTCAGGCAATTTTAACTTAGATACAAACTCAGAAAAACATTCATTTTCCATCGCACTCTTAAAATTTTTCAAAACCTCATCATGACCATTAAAACCATAATCATTCATTTTTTCAATAACGCCTTTCATGATTCACCTCTAACTTTCTTTAATTTTTCTAAAAACTCTTTTTCCTCTTCATCACTAACACTGGACTCAGAAATATTTTTATTAAACCAATCAGGAATACTCTCAGAATTTATCTTTTTCTTATCAGATGGTTGCCTATTCTTATACTCTTTCTCAGCCATCTTCATAGCCTGTTCAACAGTTTCAATCTTACTTCTAACCCATTGAGAAGCAATAGCTGTTAAAAATGACTTAGTAAGTTTATTATTATTAATTCTCAACACATAATCAATTAAAACATTCACAACACCTGGATTTAGATTATAATCAATCATTAAAGACTCAATAAGTTTAAGTTCAGAACTACTAGGTTCTACATTATTATTTTTCTCATACAAAAAATCATGAGGAGAAGTAGTTTCAAAATAATAAATAGCCTTTGCTTTTAAAGAAACATCGCCAACAGGTTTTCGTAAATACTCAGGCTGATTACGATAAACAAGTTTAGGTAAATTACCACCATTCTCAAAACTATAATACTTTCTACTATTTTCTCTTAATAAATCCTTATCAATATTATGTTTATCATTAATAGAATTACTTATGATATAACGAATACTATCCTCATTAAAATCATATATAAAAGATAACTTATAAATAAGATCTCTCATCTCACGTGTAATACTTTTATGATTAAGTAATAAATCTGGTATCATACTAATTACACTATCCAAATCAAACTTAGGCTCAACAAAAAAACCAATACGTTCCTCACGCCTTATATCATCATAATTATAATCACGAGTACCAACACTAGAATCATAAATATCACTAAACTTACAAGTAATATCTTCATATCCACTCATAACAACCCTTGGAATCTTAAAATATGATAATGTCTTTTCATACTCACTTTTTCCCAAATTATTATATAAAGCAACACTCAAAACAGGATTCATAAAAAATTCATAACCAGAAACAGGAGAATATAACTCATAAATATATTTATTAACATTATCTTTTTTAACAAAAGTACGAAGTAACCCAATTCCCTCAAGTTTCTCCCTTGCTTCTATTATATAATCTAATTTTAATCCCATATTAACCATCAAATGATGATGAGTCCATTCACCAGATTTAACTTCATTCCTATCCAAAAAAGACCATAAAGTAAAATATAAAGTTATCGCAGTACTACCTATAATAGGTTGATATAACATTGAAAGAATTCGTCTGTCGTTATTGTTAAAAATAGTCTTATTAACAACAACATAAGTATCAGCAGGTAAAACACTCATTTTTAACATTATACCACCTCATTCTAAAGATATTTTAACACATGAAAAAATTAAAAACAACGAAAAAAAAAAGGAATATTAAAATTAATCAACATTCTCCATTTGCATAACCGTATCATCATAAAACAAATAATCAGGCTTTACGCCAAATACATTAGCAATCTTAACTGCAGTATCATAAGATAACCTTCTTTTGCAATTTTCTATTTGACAGTAAAAAGGTTTACTAATACCTACCTTTTCAGCAACCTCTCTTGCTGTCATTTTTTTATTCCTACGAACTTCCTTTAATTTATTATACACAACATACTACCTCCATAATAAGTATACCACATAGTACACTGATAGTGTACTGTTTTTGTTTTATTTTTATGAGAAAATAATATCAGTAGGAGGTTTATATGATAACAAATAGAGACTTATTAGAACAATACCAAGTTTTCAGTAATAATGTAAAAAGAATTAGAAAACAAAATAACTTAACACAAGAAGAATTAGCAGAACTAGCTGACCTAAGTATTTCGTATGTAAAACAAATAGAATCATGTAAAGACTTCAAAAACTTAACTTTAACAACAATGTTAAAACTTTCAAAAGCACTTAATACAACAATCAATAATTTATTTTATAACCTTAACCAATAAACCACTATTTAAAATATCATATAAATCTTTTGATGACATATAAACATCCATTTTACTAATATTTATACCGTTAACATATAAATAGTTATAATCCAAATAACTATTTTTTTTAATATTATTTAAATAATTATCCTTAAAACTATTTATCTCATCAGATAACTTATATCCTCTAAACTCATAAGATAAATCGCCAATCTTATCTTCATAGATAGGATTCACAAATGGATATATTTTAACAATATTAATATTAGAAAAATAATTGAAAATATTATTTGTACTCAAATTTTCAAAAACTAATAAACGCTATAGTATAA
>JAGKUT010000131.1 GCA_021152765.1 Actinomycetes bacterium | reverse complement strand
TTTGTTATATGGTATAATTTCATTTTTTATAATGTATTCTTTAAAATTATTAGGTGACTTTATTTTTAAGAAGGAATCTATGGGGGGAGGAGATATTAAACTTTTGTTTGTTTTTGGTCTTATGTTTGGATGGCAAATGTCTATTGTTTCAATATTTTTATCTGCTATTATAGGTTTACCAATTTCTTTAATTGTGATGAGGAAAAATAGTGAACATGTTATTCCTTTTGGTCCTTATTTAGGAATTGCGTCACTTATAATTGTATTATTTAAAATTGATATAAATTTTGTTTTAAGTTTGATTGTAAGATAGGAAATTTTTCTTTATTTTCTTGTTGATTTTTAATTTATTTGTGTTTTATATAGTGAGATAGGACAGTATTTATGAAAAAAAGAAATACATTTACTTTAATTGAGTTATTAGAATTTAGCAATAATTGCGGTAATAACAGTACCAATTATATTTATACTTTGGTTGATGGAGCATATATTATGTGCAAGAACCATATGTTTCTTCTGGTATAAGACCTGTTATATCAGTTTCAAAAACAGTATTAGGTATTAATTAATTTTATAAATCATAAACGTTTAGGCTGTTTATGGTTTTTTGTTTCTATTTTTTTTAAATTTTTCATATAATTATGATATAATGGTATAAGAAAAAAGTTGAGGAGATTTTATGAGAGTTATTGTTAGTGCTGGTGGTACTGGTGGACATATTTATCCTGCTTTAGCTATTATTAATAAAATTAAGAGTGAGGAACCTGATAGTGAGTTTTTATATATAGGGACTCATAATAGAATGGAAAATGATATTGTTCCTAAAGCAGGTATTCCTTTTGAGTCAATTGAGATATATGGCTTTAGTAAGAAAATATTCAGAAATTTTAAGACAGCAGGTTGTTTATTAAAAAGTTATAAAAAGTGTAAAAAGTTGATTAAAGAGTTTAATCCTGATGTAGTTATTGGGGTAGGTGGCTATGTTACCGCTCCCGTTATTTATGCGGCTAAAAAATTGGGATTTAAAACTGCTATTCATGAACAAAATAGTCTTCCTGGTAAAAGTAATCGTTTTTTAAGTAAGTATTCTGATTTGGTTTTTGTTTCTTTTAAGAGTAGTATGAGTTATTTTAAGGGTAAAACTTTATATACTGGTAATCCTTGTAGTGAAGATGCGCTTGATAAGAAACCTGTTAAAAAGAGTGTTTATGGTATTAATGATAAGCGTAAGTTAGTTTTGTTCGTTATGGGTTCTTTAGGCGCTAGTCGTGTTAATGAATATTTGGTTAATATTAAAGATTTATTTAATGGAAAAGATTATGATTTATTATTTGTTACTGGAAAAAGTTCTTATGAATCTATTTCTAAGAATGAGTTTCCAAGTAATGTTCATGTAGTTCCTTATGTTGATGGATTGACAGGATTAATGAAGAATTCTGATTTGATTGTTAGTCGTGCTGGTGCTAGTACTATGAGTGAGATAATTGCTTTGGAATTACCTTCTATATTAATACCAAGTCCTTATGTTGCGAATAATCATCAATATAAGAATGCTTTGGATTTAGTTAATGTTGGTGCTTCTGAAATGATAGAAGAAAAAGATTTAAAGGGAGATATTTTAGTTAGAAAAATTGATGAGATATTATATGATGATAAAAAGATAAGTAGTATGAAGAAAAATTTGAAGTCTATGATGGTTTCAAATAGTGCTTCTTTGATATATAATAGCTTGAGAGAACTTGTAGATAGGAAGTAAATTATGGATATAAAGAAAATATATGATTTAAATGTAGGAGATGTACTTGAAAATGTTGATTTATCTAAGTATACTACCTATAAATTAAAGGCAACCGGTAGAGTTTTAGTAATACCAAATGATATTGAGAATTTAAAAAAATTAATTAGATTTATTAAAGAAAATTGTTTAAAATATAAAATTATAGGTAATGGTTCTAATTTAATTTTTGTTGATGATGTCTATGATGGGATTTTAATTAAATTAGATAAATTGGGTAATTTAGATATTAATGATTGTATTGTTACTGTTGGTGCAGGATATAATTTAATGAAATTAGCTTTAAAGTGTTCTATGATGGGTTTATCTGGTCTAGAATTTGCGACTGGAATTCCTGGTAGTGTAGGTGGATCTGTATATATGAATGCTGGAGCATATAATAGTGATATATCATGTGTTTTGGAGAGTGCTTTAGTTTTGACTCATGATTTAGATGTTGTAACTTATAGTAATAGTGATTTTAAATTTGGTTATAGAACTTCTATTTTACAAAATAATCATTTTATTTGTTTAGAGGCTAAGTTTAGATTAGAACATGGTAATAAGGATGAAATAATGGAGTTAGTTAATAATAGACGTGAGAGAAGAATATCTTCTCAACCATTGGAGTATCCTTCTGCGGGAAGTGTATTTAGAAATCCTCTTAATGATTATGCAGGAAGACTTATTGAAGAAATAGGTTATAAAGGTAAAAGTGTTGGTTTTCTGGAAATGTTTATTTTAGTGAGCAGGAGATAATTGAACTTTCTAAATTATCTAATTATCCTAGTTCTATTTTTACTTTTTCAAGTAGAATTCGTGATAGTTTAAGAAAAAATCAGTTAATTAGTGATGCAAAAGTTAGTAAGAAAAAATTTACTAAAATTTATATAGATGTTATTGAGAATAAACCATTGTTTTTTGATTCTATTAATAATAAAACAGTTTTGATAGATGGTAGTAGTATTGATAAAAAGTATAATGTTCCAATTTTGTCTAATGTTGTTTCTGGTGATATTTATAGTGATTTTTTGTCTCAATTATCTAAAATAGAGTATCCTGTTTTTAATAATATTTCTGAAATAGAGTATTCGCCAAATAGTGTTGATAATAAATTATTCTTATTTACTATGAATGATGGTAATTATATTTATGTTAATTTGGATAGATTTGAGAGCGTTAATAAGTATTTTGATATGGTTGTTAATTTTAATAATCATAAAGGAATTCTATATTTAGATTCTGGTGAGTATTTTAAAATTTTGGAGAATTAGAAATTTTTTTCTAATTTTTCTTTTACTTTTATATATTTTTATAGTATAATTATTTGTAGATTGTAGGAGATGATAGGGTGAAGCATATTTATACAAGTGTTGATATAGGTACAGATACAACAAAGGTTATAGTTACTGAACTTTATAGAGGCAAATTAAATTTACTTGCTGCATCATCTACAAAATCTAGGGGGATAAAAAAAGGGTTAATTACTGATGTTAATGAGGCGTCTTTGTCTTTAAAAAAAGCAATAACAGAAGTTGAGGAAATGTTAGGTTTTAGAATTAAAAAAGTTTTGGTTAATGTTCCTAGTTATTTTTCTGAGTTTTCTAAGGTTGAGGGTGAAATAAAGATTGATAGTAGTGATTCTATTATTAATGGTAATCATATTTCTCGTGTTTTAGAGAATGCTTTAAAGAGTACTTCATTTGCTAAAGAAATTGTATCTATTATACCGATTGATTTTTCTGTTGATGGACAAACTGGTATAAGGGATCCTAAGGGTCTTATGGGTGATGTTTTACGTGTTAGAGCAGTAGTTTCTTTAGTTCCTAAGAAAAATATTTATTCTGTTGTAAGTTTGATTGATAGTATTGGCTTAGAGGTTATTGA
Organism: Actinomycetes bacterium; assembly: GCA_021152765.1. Lineage (GTDB taxonomy): Bacteria > Bacillota_I > Bacilli_A > RF39 > UBA660 > UBA3631. The sequence goes on along the minus strand of JAGKUT010000131.1, from coordinate 2,090 downwards.
TATTTCTTTAAGTGGTATTGGTGACATTAATGCTTTTAAGAATAAAGAGATTGATTCTAAATTAGGTGCTATTGTTAATATTGGTTATGAAACTACAAATGTTTCAATCTATAACAAGGGTATTATTATTAAGAATAGTATTATTGGTATGGGTGGAAAGAATATTGATAATGATTTGTCTTATATGTATAAGATTAGTTTAGAGGAAGCAAATAAGATTAAGGAAAAATTTGCTTATGCTCATAAAAAATATGCTAATAAGGTAGAGTTTTATAATATTAGTGATACTGAACGTATTAATCAATTTGAAGTTACTGATGTTGTAATGTCTCGTATTGAAGAAATTTTAAGTTTAGCTAAAAAAGAAATTAATTTACTTGCCAATAGAAAAATGGACTATATTATTGTTACTGGTGGTGTTAGTAATATAGAGGGGTTCTCCAGTATTGCTGAAGACGTTTTAGGTAAGGAAGTTAAGATTGGAAATGTAAATATTATTGGAATTAGAAATAACAAGTATTCATCTGCTATAGGAAATGTGGTATACTATATTAATCATTTAAAGCTTTTAGGTGTTGATGATTCAATGGTTGATGATTCTTTATCATCTGGAAGAATTTTCAATGTGACTGATGAGTCAATGCTTGGTAAAGTATTTGGATACTTCTTTGGTGATACGAATGAGGAGGAAATATAAATGTTTGGATTAGAAATGGATCAAGTTGCTAAGATAAAGGTTATTGGTGTTGGTGGCGGAGGAAACAACGCTGTTAATAGAATGATTGAATCAGGTGTTAAGGGTGTTGATTTTATCGTTGCTAATACTGATTTACAAGTTTTGAATACATCTCAGGCTCCAATTAAAATTCAAATTGGTGCAAATCTTACTGGTGGTAGAGGCGCTGGTGGTAAGCCTGAAAATGGTAAGGATGCTGCTATAGAATCTAAGGATGAAATTCAAGCTGCATTGGAAGGTGCAGATATGGTTTTCGTTACTTGTGGTATGGGTGGTGGAACTGGTACTGGTGCTGCTCCTGTTATTGCTGGTATTGCTCAGGATTTAGGCGCCTTAACTGTTGGTATTGTTACTAAGCCTTTTGGTTGGGAAGGCCGTAAGAGAATGGAACAAGCATTAGGTGGTATCGAAGAGTTAAAGAAGCATGTTGATACTTTGATTGTTATTCCTAATGATAAGTTAAGAGATATTATTGATAAGTCAACTCCTTTATTAGAGTCATTTAAAGAGGTTGATAATGTTTTAAGGCGTGGTGTTCAATCTATATCTGATTTGATTGCTGTTGCGGGTTTAATCAACTTGGATTTTGCCGATGTTAAAACTGTAATGGAAAAACGTGGTAATGCGTTAATAGGTATAGGTATAGGTGTTGGTGAGAATAGGGCAACTGAAGCTGCTGAACAGGCTGTTTGCAGTCCACTTCTTGAAACAAGTATTAGTGGTGCTACTGACGCTATTATCAATGTTACTGGTGGTACTAATTTGACTTTATATGAAGTTGAGGAGGCTGCTGAAGTTATTAGAACAAGTGCTAATACAGATATCAATACAATATTTGGTGCGGTTATTAATGAGAATTTAACTGATGAAATTATTGTTACTGTAATTGCTACTGGTTTTGAAGATAATAGTGAGCCTTTATATCATTCTTATGATGATAATAAAAGAAGAAGTAATGGTGATGAGGATGATAGTAGTAGTGATGATGAGTCTATTATTCCTACATTTTTAAGAAAAAGAGGATTTTAATACTAGTCTTTGACTAGTATTTTTTTCTTTTATTTGTTATAATTATTTAGGTGATTTTTAATGAAAAGAATTATGTTATTTAGTATGATAATTTTTATAATAGATCAAATTGTTAAATTATTTGTGGGTTTTAGTTTAGAGTTAAATACATCTATTACTGTTTTTAGAAATTTTTTCTATATAAGTAATGTTCATAATTATGGTGCTGCTTTTAGTATTTTATATGGTAATAGAATATTTTTAGTTATTGTTTCTATTATTACCTTGGTTTTGGTTTATTATTTTTTACTTAAAAATAAGAAGTTTGATTGGTTTAATATTATAT